>DATDLP010000016.1:0-5236 GCA_036519255.1 Croceibacterium sp. | reverse complement strand
GTCAGCTGCACCGTGGTCGCGACCGAGCAGTACGTCCAGGCGCAGGTCGCGCTCGTGGGGCTGCACGTCGTCGGCTACGTCGAGCACCACCCCGAGTTCCTGTGGGCGACCTTCGAGCACGTGAACAACTCGCCCGCGTTCCCCGACGGCACTTTCGAGTTCAGCGACCAGAGCGACTCCAAGGCCTATACCTTCTACGCCGCCGGGACGCCGTTCACGCAGGACAGCGTGCTGGTGCCGAACCAGCCGGCCCAGCAGGGCGATCCGCCGCTGCTGACCTTCGACGAGGCCACCCAGACGTTCTCGCCGATCACCCAGGTGGTGCAGATGAATGCCACCGGCGGCGACACCGAGCCGGACGGGCCGTCCAACATCGTCGCGGTGAACCAGGCCTCGCAACAGGTGATGCAGAACGCCAAGGCTTTCCAGGCGAACTACTTCCTCGTCGGCACGACCTGGCTCGAGCCCGACAGCTACGTGGCGACAAACCCGGAGATCACCAGCACGAGCGTCCAGTGGAACGACGAGGCCAAGGGCAGCGTGGCGCTGGCCAACATGACCGCTGAGACGTTCATGCAAGCGGCCGGCACCGGCGACACGCTGAACTGCTTCACGTGTCACAACCCGCAATCGTTCTACTTCACCGACAAGACGATGCCGCTGCGGCGGGTCGCGATCAGCCACGCGCTGGCGGTCGATACGCCCTTCGCGGTGCCCAACATCGCCCAAAGCAAGGTCGGCGGCGTCAACGCGCCGGAGTAACCGCGAAACCGGTAAGCAAACGGGGGGGCGCAGCCGGACAGGGCTGCGCCCCCCCGTTCTTTTTTGCAGCGAGCGATCAGTAGGTGCCGGGCGGATCGCTCGCGGGGAAGCTCTCGTCGCTCGCTTGATCGGCAGCGGTCCATTCGCGGCGCGGCTTGTCTGCCATCGCATGCGGTCCGGCGTCGCGCACCTTCGCGAAGTTCTCGCCGGTCCCCTGCCCGGTCGCAAAAGCGGCGTGGCCCTCGCGCTTCGCCTTCTCGTAATATTTGTAGCCGACGTAACCCAGCGCGCCGAGGGCCGCGAGTTTGAGGAGTGCCATGGTGAAACCTTCCTTTCCTTCGCCCGGCCAACGCGCAGCGCAGGCGAAGGTTCACCGGCATGACAAATGTCGTTACCGTGCCGTCGCGGTTGACCGGTACGGGCCGCGCTTTCTATGCGTCCGAACATGAACAGCCGTTCCCGGATCCGCAAAGCCGTGTTTCCCGTCGCCGGTCTCGGCACGCGATTCCTCCCCGCCACCAAGGCCATTCCCAAGGAGCTGCTGCCGATCGTCGACCGGCCGTTGATCCAGTACGCGGTGGACGAGGCGCGCGAGGCGGGGATCGAGCAGATGATCTTCGTCACCGGCCGCGGCAAGACCGCGCTCGTCGAGCATTTCGACATTGCCTACGAGCTCGAAAGCACGATGGGCGAGCGCGGCAAGAATTTGACGGTGCTCGATTCCACGCGGTTCACGCCGGGCAACCTGATCACCGTCCGCCAGCAGGTACCGCTCGGGCTGGGCCATGCGATCTGGTGTGCGCGCGCGATCGTCGGCGACGAGCCGTTCGCGATCCTGCTGCCCGACGAGCTGATGGTCGGCCAGCCCGGCTGCATGGCGCAGATGGTCGAGGCCTACAACGAGGTCGGCGGCAATCTGATCTCGGTGCTCGAGGTGCCGCGCGAGGAGGTATCGAGCTACGGCGTGATCGATCCCGGCGCCTCGCAGGGCGCGCTGACCGAGGTGCGCGGGCTGGTAGAGAAGCCGCCGGTCGCCGATGCGCCCTCGAACAAGATCATCTCCGGCCGCTACATCCTGCAGCCCGAGGTCATGCGCACGCTCGAGAAGCAGGAGAAGGGCGCGGGCGGCGAGATCCAGCTGACCGACGCGATGGCGCAGATGATCGGCACGCAGCCGTTCCATGCGGTGACCTTCGCCGGGCGGCGGTTCGATTGCGGCAGCAAGACCGGGTTCGTCGAGGCCACGCTGGCGCTGGCACTGGAGCGCAATGACATGGGCGCAGAGGTGCGGCGAATCTGCGAACGACTGCTCGCGCAGTAGCCACGAAAAAGGGCGCCGATCGCGGCGCCCTCTCGAAACCTTTTCGGTGAGCCGTTGTGCGGCGGCTTACTCGGGGCCGCCCTGGCCGTAGGCGGTGCTGGTGGCAGCGACCGCGAGGTCGGTGGCGACCATGTAGGGGCGCGGATCGACCGCTTCGCCGGCGACCCGGACTTCGTAATGCAGGTGCGGACCGGTCGAGCGGCCGGTCGAGCCGACGAAGCCGATCAGCTGGCCCTTGGTGACCTGCTGGCCCGACGCGACCGCGTAGCCCGACAGGTGTGCGTAACGGGTCTGGATCTCGCCGCCGTGCTCGATCTGGATGTAGTTGCCGTAGCTGCTGTAGCGCTCGGCCATCGAGACGATGCCGTCGGCGGTGGCGTAAACCGGGGTGCCGCTCGGCTGCGCGAGGTCGACGCCCTTGTGGTTGCGGCGGCCGCCGAGCACCGGGTGGGTGCGCATGCCGTAGTCGCTGGTCAGCGTGGCATCCTCGAGCGGCATGCGCGAGGGCACCGAGATCGCGGCGATCGGCGCCGCTTCGGAGACCGCACCGGTCACGTCCATCGATTTCCAGGTGGCGAACAGCTCGGCGAACTCGCGGTCACCGGTGGCGTTCTGCGGATCCACGGCGCCGGAGATTTGCGCGGTGGCGGCGGTTTCGTTGGCCTGCGCCGGATTCGTCGTCAGTGCGAGAGCGGCGAGTAACCCGAGACCGTGCTTGAAAACCATGCGACCTGTTTTCCCGTCCATCGCAACCGCAAAGCGGTGCTGTTACGTGGCGGACCGAATACTTGCGGTCCGAAGCGTTTATCCATGAGATGGTCGGAACCCCCCGCCGTCTCGTTGATTGGGGTGGTACGGGGCAAAAGGTTAACTAGGCAATGGTCGCGTAGAAATCGCGCGATAGACCGGCTGTAAGGCGCGCCGAGTCGTTGAACGGTGGTTTGAGCCCACCGCGGAAATGCATTTGCAGCAGCATTTTCCAATGATCCTGTGGCACTTTTCCCTCGCTGCGGCAGAGTGCGGCGAAGTGTTTGGTGCCCGCCGCGACGTGGCGAATCTCGTCGTCAAGGATTCGTTGCAGGATGCGCGCGCCGCTTTCGTCGCCGAGCGCGAGCACCCGTTCGCGCATCGTCGGCGTGACGTCGAGCCCGCGCGCCTCGAGCACCATCGGCACCACGGCGAGCCGCGCCGCCACGTCGTGCCGGGTCTCGTGCGCGGCTTCCCACAGGCCGTCGTGCGCCGGTAGCGCGCCGTACGCTGCGCCGAGCGAGCGCAGCTTGCGCTGTATCAGCGCGAAATGCAGCGCCTCGTCCGCCGCGACGGCGAGGAAGTCGTCCACGAACTCCTCGCCCATCCGCGCGCCGAATCGCCCGGCCATGTCGAGCGCGAGGTCGATCGCGATGAACTCGATGTGCGCCAGCGAATGCCACAGCGCGATCGCCGCGCGCAGCGAGCCGCCGCGGCCGCGCTTGGGCATGCGATTCGGCGGCAGGAGTTCGAGATTTGCGGGCCACGCGGGCCGTTCGGGCATTTCGGCGGTGAAATCCCACGCCAGCGCGCCACGACGCCATGCCCGCGCCAGCGCGCGCGTGGCCATGATCTTGCCGCGCGTCTCACCCGTAAGCAGGACCTCGCGAATCGCCGCGGACAGCGAGGTCACAGCGCCTGGGCGGCCTCGAGCACTTCGGCCGCGTGCCCCTTGACCTTCACCTTGCGCCAGACACGCGCGATGCGGCCTTCGGCGTCGACGAGGTAAGTGGTGCGGTGCATGCCCATGAACAGCCGGCCGTAGAGGCTCTTCTCGCCCCACACGCCGAGCGCGTCGGACAAGCCGCCGTCGACGTCGGTCGCGAGCGGCGCGGCAAGGCCGTGCTTGGCGGTGAATTTCGCGTGCTTCTGCGGCGGATCCTTGCTCACCCCGAGCAGCGCGGTCCCTGCCGCTTCGAACTCGGGCTGCAGCGCCGAGAAGTCCTTGTTCTCGACCGTGCAGCCCGGCGTATCGTCCTTCGGGTAGAAGAACACCACGAGCTTGCGGCCGCGAAAGTCCGACGCGCGGACGCTGCCGCCGTCAGGGGTCTCGAGCGCGATATCGGGGATCGGATCGCCCACGTCTGCGGTCATCAGGCTATCTCCAGCGTCTCGCCGAACAGGTCCGCCCAGCACTGCGCCACCCCCTGCCGCGCTTCGGCCAGCGCATGCAAGAGCGCAGCGTAATCCGCCTGCTCGCCGGCGCGCGCGCGCGCCGCCGGCGCCCCGGGGGACGGCTCCGCGCCATCGGGCGCGAACAGCCGCGCAGCGACGAGCAGCCGCGCGAGCAGCAGGTGATTCGCGGCGAACGATCCGGGTAGCAGGCCCGCCCCGACGAGCCCGGCGATCGCCTGCGGCAGCGCAGGGTTGAAGGCGATGCGGTCGCGCAGCTGCAGGTAGTGGATGACGAACTCGCAATCGACCAGCCCGCCGCGCAGCAGCTTGGCGTCGAGCGGTCCGGCGGGCGGCTTGTGCGCCGAGATCTCGCCGCGCATCTTGAGCACGTCGGCGCGCAGCGTGTCGGGATCGCGCGGCGCCTCGAGCACCTCGCGGACGATCGCGGCCAGCTCGCGGCGAGCGTCTTCCGGCCCGAACACCGGGCGCGCGCGGCACAGCGCCATGTGCTCCCAGGTCCACGCATCCTCGCGCTGGTAGCGCGCGAAGCTGTCGAGGCTGACCGCGAGCGGGCCCTGCGCGCCCGAGGGGCGCAGGCGAGTGTCGACCTCGTACAGCGCGCCCTCGGCGGTCGGCACGCTGAGCGCGGCGGTGACCCGCTGGCCAAGGCGGTTGAAATAGAGCGAGGCGGTGAGCGGGCGCGGGCCGTCGGATTCGACGCCGATGTCGCCGGTGAACAGGTAGACCAGATCGAGGTCCGAGGCGTTGGTCAGCGCCCCGCCGCCGAGCCGCCCGAGCCCGAGCACGAGCAGATCGCCGCCGGGGATGCGGCCGTGCACCCGCTCGAATTCGCCGCAGGCCGCTGCGGCCGCGGTGGCGAGCGCGCCTTCGGCGACGCGCGACAGGCCGGCGGCGATCGCCAGCGGATCGTGCTGTGCCTCGACCAGCTGAACGCCGAGCGCGAATCGCTCCTCGCCGACGACCTGGCGAATCCGATCGAGCTTCTGCTCG
>DATDLP010000015.1:0-14059 GCA_036519255.1 Croceibacterium sp. | reverse complement strand
AAGGTCGAGCGCGATGATCGTGAACGCGACGGTCGCGGCTTCGGCGGCGGCTTTGGTGGCGGCTTCGGCGGTGGTGGCGGAGGCGGTGGACGCTTCGGAGATCGCGACCGTGGCCCGCGCCGCGACCGCGACGACCGTGGTCCGCGCGGCGACCGCGAGGACCGTCCGCGGCGCGATCGGGATGAGGGTGGCCCGGCTCCGGACCACCTGCCGGCGTTCCTCAAGGACGACTAAGGTTTAGGCGAGAGCCTGACGAGACAAGGGCCGCGGGGAGTGATCCCCGCGGCCTTTTCGTCAGCGCTCTCAGGTGCGATCCTGCCGTGGCTGAGATTGGCCGTTAGCGGACCGGCGACTCTTGGTCGCTTAAGCGCGGAAGCCGCCATCGCATCGATCTAACCTCGGTCAACGCTCGAGCAGCCGCATGCTCGCGCAGCGCACTGGGATGCCTGAATCGGCCCCTTCCTCTCCCTGTTTAGCCGGGCCAAAAATCTTTGCGCTGGCTCCGCGGAGACCGGCGCGCTACCCTTTCCCGCATCTGACTGGACTGGGGTGCGACAGGTTCGAAGTGGCAAGAGGACGGGCGGGGCAGCCAGTTGCCGTTGATCTTTTCTGCGGTTCGGGGGCCGTGACTGCAGCGTTGCGCAGCCAAGGGTATCGTGTCGCGCTGGCCCTTGACAATGACCCGGTCGCCTGCCGCACCTACAAGCTGAACCATTACAGGACGCGGCTGGTCTGCAATGACATTCGGAGCGTCGACCCGCTCACCCATCCCAAGATGCGAGACCTTAATCGCATTGACCTCCTGGTGGTCTGCGCGCCCTGTCAGCCGTTCAGCAGCCAAAACCGGAACCGCGGCGGTGGCGACAATCGTGCCGAACTGATCCTCGAGGCGGTTAAGTTCGCCGCGGCCCTACGCCCTCGCGCGGTGCTTTTCGAGAATGTCTCCGGCCTCGCTGCGGCCGGTAATCAGTCGCTCGTTGAGCGTCTCCGCACCGCCTTCGAAGCGGAAGGCTATCGCCTGGGCAGTCCTCGCCGTATTGACGCGGCCAAGCTTGGAGTTCCCCAGCGCCGTGTGCGCTGCGTTATGCTTGCCGCTGAGACAGAGGCTGCTCTGGCTCATTTCCATTCGAGCATTCTGCCGCACCGGGCGAGCACGGTGCGCGAAGCCATTGCCCATCTGCCGCCCCTCGAAACTGGCGAGCGGAGCGAGGATCCCCTGCACTTCGCCCGGGTGCATCAGGATATTGCGCTGAAACGCCTCAGGCATATCCCTGCCGACGGGGGAAGCCGGGCGGAATTGCCGCCGCACCTTATCCTGGACTGCCACCGCGGACGCAGAAAGTCCTTTTCCGACGTCTACGGCCGCATGCGGTGGGATGATGTCGCTCCGACGCTGACGACGGGCTGCACCGACCTGACGAAGGGGCGCTTCGCCCATCCCGAGCAGGACCGCGCCATCACGCTGCGTGAAGCGGCCTTGCTGCAGACCTTCCCGGAGACGTACCGCTTCTTCGGCAACGGCGCGCAGATTGCACGGCAAATCGGAAACGCGGTTCCGGTCCGGATGGTCGAAGCACTCGTTCCGCTGCTTGCCCCAATCATCGAAAGGCGCCTCTGATGGCCCAGATCAAGGTCAGAGCGCGCGCCGTCGACATGCTGGGGCGCCAGCAAATCGCAGGCATCCCGACCGCCATCCACGAACTGCTCAAGAACGCCCACGACGCGTACGCGAACCGGGTCGAAATCGATTACTACCGAGCTGATCGCATGCTCATCCTCCGCGACGACGGTTTCGGCATGACCCACGACGACTTCGAAGGTCGCTGGCTGACCCTCGGAACCGAGAGCAAAGTCGGAGCCAATGCACCGGGGGCGCAAAGCTGGACCGGACCGCGAACGGCGCCGCCCCGGCCGATCATGGGTGAGAAGGGCATCGGCCGCCTGGCAATAGCAGCGATCGGTCCGCAAGTGCTCGTACTTACGCGCGCTGTCCGACCCGACGGCGCCCATCCTCTCGTGGCATCACTCGTCAACTGGCGCCTGTTCGAGATCCCCGGAATTGACTTGGCCAACATCAACATTCCGGTCTTTGAAATGAAGGATGGTGAAGTTCCGGACGCAGCTGTGCTGAAAAGCCTGGCCGCTGAAGTCCGCAAGAACCTCGATGACCTCGCGCGGCGAATACCCCCTGAGTACGTCGCGGCGGTTCGCGAGGATCTGGACCTGATGGATTTCGACCCGGCGGTTCTTCAGTCGAGGTTTAAGGAGCCGCAGCTCGGCGACAGCAAGTTCGGCACCCAATTCTACATCCGACCGGTCGCGCCCATACTATCCGACGATATTGATGCCGGGTCCGAGGATACCGCATCGCCGCTGCAGAAGATGCTTCTGGGCTTCAGCAATACGATGATGCCGGACCGTGGCCCGGCAGCTATCGAAACCCGCTTCATCGACCACCGCGAAGACGGTCGGGTCATGGAGCTTATCGGCAGCGGTGTCTTTTTCACGCCTGATGAGTTCAAGGCGGCTGATCACCACATCGAAGGCGAGTTCGATCAATTTGGGCAATTTGCGGGAACGGTTTCCGTATATCACCAAGCGCCCGTTGACCATGTCATTCAATGGTCGGGATCAACCGGCCGCCCGACCGAATGCGGTCCTTTCCGAATCAAGTTCGCTTACGTTCAGGGGCGGCCCAGCGAGTCCCGGCTCCCCCCAGACGACTGGGCACGCGTAAGCCAGAAGCTCAACCGGATCGGCGGCCTTTATGTCTATCGCGACGGGCTCCGCATCCTCCCGTACGGCAACTCGGACTTCGACTTCCTCAATATCGAGCGGCGCCGTACAAAGAGCGCGCAGGACTGGTTTTTCTCCTATCGGCGCATATTCGGCGCCATCGAAATCTCCCACGCAACCAACGGCAACCTCGTCGAGAAGGCCGGGCGCGAAGGCTTCCGCGCGAACAAGGCCTATCGCGAGTTCGTCGCAATCCTGGAAAGTTTCTTCGAAAGGCTCGCCATAGACTTCTTCCGGCCGACCTCGACGTACGGCGACGATTTCAACCAGGTCAAACAGAGCCTCATTCGCGAAGCTGAACTTTTGGCGCGCCGTGAGCGACAGGTCCGTGAGCGTCGCAAGCAATTTTCCGACCAGCTCGCGAAATTCTTCAACGCGGTGGAACAAGGACGGCCGGCTGCGGAGGCGGAAGAGGTGCGAGCCGACGTCTCGACGCGGTTGAAGGGTCTCGAAGGGATGAAGGATCCTGAGGCGGCCGCGCAGACTCTGTTGAACATCGAAGCCGCAGGCCGTCTTGCAGCGACACGCCTACGTGAGTCGTACAGCATCTCGCGCCCGCGGGTGTTCGGAATGACGAAGGTCCAGCAACGCGACTGGGCTGCTTACACGCGCAATTTCGAGCTCCTCGAGAAGCAGGTTTTCCGACCCTTGGAGCAGCAAATCGATGCACTGATCAGCGGCGCAGCGACCGGTGCACTGGCAACGGTCGACCGTCGTCGCCGGCTGGTGGCGGGGCTGGAAATAAAGAAGCGCGCGGCAACCAACACGAGCGCCAAGCTGCGGCGTGAAGTCGGCGTCGAGGTCGGTGCCCTTTCAGCTTCGGTCGATGCGGCTCTTCGCGAGAGCATTACCAGACTGTCGTCCGATATTGAAAAAACGTTCACCGACATTGGGCGTACAGACACTGCTGACGTCGACGAGGCAACGCTGCGAAGCCTCCAGGTGCAGCTAGAGAACCGGATCGACGCCAGTGCAACGGAGACGCGCGGGCGACTGGAATCCTTACGCGATCAACTCGTCGCGGTCGCGGAAGCGGTAAAGACGAACAGTTCAATGAGTGAAACGACTGCTGCTCTGGAGAGCCGCGCGGAAGGTCTTCGCGAGCAGCTCGATGCCTACACCGAACTCGCCCAAGTCGGCATGGCACTCGGCATCGTTCAGCACGAATTCGCCAGCACTGCCTCAGCTATCAACGATGCCATCGGTCGCCTCCAACCGTGGGGACGTGCAAACCCCGATCTGGCGGGTCTCGTTCGTGACGTTCGCGGCGGCTTTGATCATCTGGAAAACTATCTGCGGCTCTTTGCACCGATGAGCCGGCGCCTAAACCGCGACCAACTCGAAATGACGGGCGAACAGATTCGGCTCTACCTCCAGGAAGTCTTCGGTGATCGGTTGACGCGCCACCAGGTCGATCTCCGCCACAGCCGATCCTTTGACGAGGCCCGGATTCGCGGGTTTGCTTCAACCTTCCTGCCGGCGTTTGTGAATGTGATCGACAACGCCTTGTTCTGGGTAACCTTTGATCGGGACGCCGAAAAATGGATCGAACTTGATGCCGATGCTGGCGCTTTCTTCATTGCCAACGGAGGCCCTGGCATCGAACGGCGCGATGAGGAGCGGATCTTTGAGTTCGGCGAGACGAACAAGCCGGGTGGCCGCGGGATGGGACTCTATATCTCTCGTCAGGCTTTGAACCGGGAAGAATGGGATCTGACTCTCGAGACAATTGGCCACGAGAGTCACCCAAAGTTCCGCATCGGGCCGGCAACCGAGGCCGCGACCGACGCTGAGGATGAGACGGAATGATCGACCTGAACGAACATTACGCGGGTGTTGCGGAAGCGTTCCTGCAGACCGCAATCGTCATTGACGATCAGGCTCAGTTCGGGCCAATCACGATGGTAGGCCCAACGGCTCCGGTCGTCGCACCGACGAGCAGCATCCTCGATACCGCGACGACTGCGCAACCGGTCGCCGAAGCGGCGGTGACCGTCGCCGTTGAGCCCCGCTCCGAACCCCCTGCGGCAACTCTAGACGCCAAGACCCTCAGCGAAGCCTTTCTCGCCAAACGGATGATCTGCGGGCTGTACCGGCCCTCCTCCGGCGAAAACATGGTCGACAAATCCGTCGGCGTTGCCCAGGCCGCGGATGTGGTCGTCGTTGACTGGCATCTTGTGCAAGGCAGTAGTCGGCAAGCCAAGGACATCGTGATTGGTTTGCTGAAGGCGGATCGCGAAGAAAAGGGGCGGCTCCGATTGATCGCAATCTATACCTCGCAGCCAGGGCGGGAGGCGATCGCTACCGAGCTCCTCTCGGAAATCGTCGAGACGCCCAATCTTGCTGGTATGCTTCAGCAGGACGGACCTGTGCTCAGTAGCACCGACACTCGTATTGTCGTCCTGAATAAAACGAGGACGCCGGATGCTGCAGATCGGGAGGAAGTTCCGGAAGAGGCACTCCCGGCCCGACTGGTTGCAGAGTTTGCGCATCTCAGCAGAGGTCTACTCGCCAGTTTCGCACTGTCCTCCGTCGCAGCAGTCCGGCGGGGTGCGCACCATGTTCTCGCTTTATATACATCCGAACTCGACGGCGCCTTCGTCGCCCATCGTTGCGCAATTCCGAACCCGGACGATTCAAAGAGTTTTGGGCTGGATTTGATTACGTCGGAACTGCGTAACCTGATCGAAGTGGACAACGTAGCGGACGAGACACTGGGCGCTCCAGTTGTGGAAGCTTGGATAGCACAGAAGATTGAAGCGGGGCACGAGTTCAAGAGCGACTATGCCCAGATTCCCAACGACGCGGTCAAGAAGCTGGTGACCGGAGGAATTGCCGCCTTGAATGAAACGAAGGGCGGGCATCACGTCCCAGGGCAGGCGGACGAGAAGGCCGATCGCGCGATCAAGCCTGGGGTACTCGCGCGCGTATTTTACGAAGACGCCGACAAAGCCAAAGAGGGCGTCCGGACACTCTCCTGCCTATCGACGTTCCAGCGCGAGAGGAGCCGAGCGCGCCTTCCCGCAGAATGGCGGCCAAAGCTCACGCTGGGTACGTTGGTCAAGCGCGTGGCGGACAACGACGGCGGGGAATTGCTTCTGTGCGTGCAGCCGCGGTGCGACAGTATCCGACTGACAGAACGCACGGCATTTCCTTTTCAGTCGATCAAGACCCAAGGGAATGTCTTCAATCTCGTTGTCCCGGCCGCAAACGGGGCCGGGCAGGAAGTCTGGGTCAATATGAAGCCTCGCGATGCGCGCATGATCGAGTTCGATCCCGAGCAGCCTGCACGTATGATATTGGGCACGCGGGATGAGATGCTAGATGACTTCATTTTCACCGACAGCGAGGGCACACGTTACGCGTGGGTGGGCGATATAAAACCGATGAAGGCACAACGGTGGGTCGTCGAACTCGGCGCACGGGTACAGGCGGTCGGCATGGAAGAATTTGAATGGCTGCGTCTGGCGTCGGAAGAGCAGATCAAGCAGAATTGGGCGGCCTAGGCGGTTGACAGGCTACTGCCGGCGATCACCCGTCACGGCCGCCTCGCATGCCCGGCCAAAAGATGAAGCTGTCGGCGGGATTCACGATATCCTCCAGAGGTAGCTTGCCGCGACCGCGGACACTGCATTTCCGAGATCGTCAGCATGCCCAGCCGACTTCGATCAATTCGCGTGCAACCTGCTGATTGCGCAAACGATTGGTGGCGATCTTATCGACTCTCAGCCGCGTTAGAGGAACGGCAGCTTTCGAAAGAGCCAGCTGACGAGCTGAACGACCTGGGTGGGCGCATCGTCGCCATTCAAGCTTGGCCGCCCATTAGGCCCCTCATACCAGGAACGACACTGCGATATCGGCAATCCCGCGGAACAGCACAAACTGGTCGTCACGCGAGGGTATGAAGCCGCGCCGTTGCCAGAACACCGCGGCGTCCGCGTCGACCGCGTTGACCAGCAGGGCCCTCCCACCAACCAACCCTGCCGCCTGCACGCAGCGTTCGAGCGCATGCTTGAGCAGGCCCGTCCCGATGCCGCGGCCGGCCCAGGCGGTGTCGGTCGCGAGCTGGCCGAGCAGCAGGCAGGGGACCGGGTCGGGCGGCTGGCCGGTGCGGTTAGCGCGCGGGAGGACGGTGGGCACCACGGCGGTCGGGGCCAAGCCGTAGTAGCCGACGACGCGGTCGGCTTCGTGCACCACGAGGACCGCGGTGAAGCCCTTCTGCTGGTTGGCGAGGGCGCGGGTCTTGAGCCAAGTGTCGAGCGGGGGCTTGCCGCAGGAGAATTGCGACAGGTCGTGCGCGGGCGTCAGCAGTTCGGGGGCGGAGAGCGGCATCAGGCCCCTCCGTCTCGAGCGGGGAGGCGGGGTGGGTGTGTTCCCACGCCGGCGTGGACGCGCGGCTTTGCCGCGCTCCCCCACCCCCTACCCCCTCCCCGCCGGGGAGGGGGCATCAGGCTAGCGGCGCGCTTCGTAGCCCGGCTCCCATGGGGCGGGGCGTTTTGCCAGCTCGGCCATTTGCGGGACCGGTGCCGCGGGCGCCGCCAGGGCGGCCATGAAGGTGGCGAAACCGTCGGCGCTCATGCGGATGAGCCGGTCTTCCATCAGCACCTCTTCCGCCGCGCGCACCGCTGCCTCGCGCACGAAGTCCGTGCGCGAGCGGCCGCGCAGGCCAGCGGCGCGGTCGATCATCGCGATGTCGGCCTCGGGCAGGCGCATCGAGATCGGGTGGTCCTTGCGGTTGGCGGTCGGCATGGGGTCTTGCATAACGTCTCGTAGTGTAAATTACAATACGAACGCGCGTCGCGCGCCGTTAACAGGGCTTGTTTGCTATAATGAACAAATAGCGAACAAATCGCTTTCCTACAACCCCCGCTCCGGCATATCCGACTCGCCTCTCTCGACGAGGAGGCGATTCGCCCTTCGGGATGGGCCCGTTCGACGGGGCTCACGACAAGTCTCGACAGGCTCGATCCCTCCTCAGGATGATCGGAGGAGCAATGACCCGGAAGTTCAGCCAGGCGCGCAAGGAGGCGTTCCTTGCGGCGGTCCGGGAGACCGGCAACCAGACCATCGCGGCGGAGCGGGCCAAAGTGTCGCGCTCGTGGGTGCACTTGCACCGGTCCGAGGACCCGGCGTTCCGGCAGGCGGTCGACGAGGCGGTGCTGGCGGCGAAGGCGGCGCTGCGGCAGGCGCAGGACGAGCGGGGGGATGGGCTGAAGCCGCCTTCGGGCTGGGGGTTCCTCGACGGCGCCGAACTGGTGGTGCGCGGGACCGGCGGGACCGGCGGCGGCAAGCGGGTGCAGATCGCGCGGGCGCGGGTGCGGGGGTGGTCGCCGCGGGTCGAGGACCGGTTCCTTACGGCGCTCGGCGCGACGTGCAACGTCAAGGCGGCGTGCGCCGAGGTCGGGCTCACGCCGGCCTCGGCCTATGGGCACAGGAAGCGCTGGGCGGCGTTCGCGGCGCGGTGGGATGCGGCGGTCGAGCAGGGCTACGAGCAGATCGAGATGGGGCTGATCGAGTGCGCGGGCAGCTTCCTCTCGAACGAGGAGATGCCCGATGCGGCGCCGCTCACCGGGATGACCGTCGACCACGCGATCCACCTGCTGCACATGCACAAACACCAAGTGCGCGGGATCGGCAAGCGGCCCGGCCTGCGCGCGCGATGGCCGGACATCGAGGAGGTCCGCGCGAGCATCCTGCGCAAGGTCGAGGCGATCGAGCGGCACGATCCCGAGCGGCTCGCGCGCGACCGCAAGGAATGGGCGCAGCGGCGCGGCTGACGGGGTCGGGCGGCATTGCAAACTGCGATCGGTAGCTTGAAGGCTGTTGCTCGATCGGGTGCGCGCGCTAACATCCGAAATGTCCTCACGCTCTCGGCGGACGGGGGCGGGAATGCGGGATAGAACAGACGCCAAGACCCTGGGGAGGGACGCCTGAATGAGCAAAGCGAGAAAATGGGGCAACCGCCCCTCGATGCTGGCGAGAGCCGCGATCACGTCGTCCGTCGCCCTCGCCGGGCTGGCCTTCGCGACCCAGGCCCAGGCGGCATGCGATCGTGCCATGCTCGAGAAGCTGGCCGATACCTACATCGCGGCCCAGACCGCCGGCCAGCCGGCGATGGTGCCGCTGGCAGAGCGTGCGTATTACGGTGAGAACGACCGGCCCGTGGCGATTGCCGGGGGCATCCTGGCCCAGGCGCTGACGGTCGACTTCACCCGCAGCCTGCACGACACCGCGCAATGCGCCACGTTCACCGAAATCGTCGCGGCCACGCATCCGCACCCCTACGTGATCAACACCCGCATGGAGGTCAACGCGGAGGGCAAGGTCACCGTCATGGAATCGGTGGTGACCGACGAGGACGACTGGGTGTTCGGTGCGGATGTGTACCTCACGCACACGAAGGCAGAGACCTGGGACGAGGTCCCCGCAGACCGGCGCGACCGGCGCGAGGTGATCCAGGCAGCGGCCGAAGCCTATATCAACAACTGGGGCGAGCCGTCGCTGCCGGTGCCGCACGGAACGCCCTGTGCCCGGCTCGAGGGCCGCCTGTACACCGGCAGCAGGGACCCGGCGGGCCAGACCTGCACGATGGGAGCCTTCCCGCAGCCGATCAAGACGGGCAGCCGCCGCTACGTCATCGACGAGACCCTGGGCGCCGTCAGCATCTTCCACAACTTCTCGTGGATCGATGCCGGATTGGGGCCCTATCACCCGGGAACCCCGGCCAGCCAGACCTTCCGGGTGGAAGGCGGCATGAATCGCTACATCCACGAGGTGACGGCCTGCACGACGCCGAAGTGCGGGAGGGGAAGACCGTAAAGGGCCAGGCGGCGGCCGGTCGGCTAACGGGGAAACGAGCCCGGGATCAGCATTGCGATGTCGGAGCGGCCTCAGGCCGCTTCGCTCGCGAGCCGGACCCTTTGGTACTTGTCAAGCAGACCCATCGCCTCCAGAATTCTTCGCAAAACAACGTCGGGACTCACGGTCCCGATTGGGGGACGACCATATGCGCATGCCAGCTCGCCTGCTCCTGCCTATCCTGCTGCTTCCCGCGTTGCTCGGCTCGGGCCAGGCTGCGGCCCAGCACGACCACGCCGCTATCGACGCCGGCGCGGAGGCCGCTCCCGTGGCGATGCGGACGCTTCGCTGGTCCGATGCCTCGGCCTGGCCCGGCGGAAAGGTTCCGCGCGAAGGCGACGCGGTCACCATCACGCGCGACATGGACGTGGTCCTCGACGTCAGCCCGCCCGCGCTGCGCAGCCTGACGATCCACGGGAAGCTCCGCTTCGCCGACGAGCGCGATCTCGATCTGGTCACCGAGTGGATCTACCTCCCGGGCGGCGAGCTCGAGATCGGTACCGAGGCCAGGCCCTTCCAGCACAAGGCCTCGATCACGCTGACCGACACGGTGCCGGGCGAAGACATCAACACCATGGGCGATCGCGGCATCATGCTGATGAGCGGCACCCTGAACCTCCACGGCAATCGCGACCATAGCTGGACCAAGCTTTCGGCCACCGCCGAGAGGGGGGCCACCAGCATCCAGGTGCTCGACGCATCGGAGTGGAAAGTCGGCGACGAGATCGTCCTCGCCTCGACCGACTTCAATCCGCGCCAGGCCGAGCGGCGGACCCTGACCGGCGTCAACGGCAACACTCTCTCGTTCGCCGAGCCGCTCGCCTACATGCATTACGGCGAGATCACCTTCGGGGTCGACGAGCGCGGCGAGGTCGGCATGCTGACGCGCAACATCAGGATCCAGGCCTCCGAGGATGCGGCCACCAGCTATCGCGGCGGCCACATCATGGCGATGTCCGGCTCGCAGATGCACGTCGACAGCGTCGAGCTGAGCCGGATGGGGCAGCACCTGACGCTGGCGCGCTACCCGATCCATTTCCACGTGCTCGGCGAGGGTAGGGGCATGTATGTCCGCAACGCGGCGATCCACGACACGTTCAGCCGCTGCGTGACGGTGCACGGCACCAACAACCTGCAGATCGAGAACAACGTCACCTTCAACACCGTGGGTCACTGCTTCTTCATGGAAGACGGGATCGAGCAGGGTAACCGGTTCGTCCGCAATCTCGGCATCCAGACCAAATGCCATCCGACCATGCCCTGCGTGCCCACGAACCTCGGCATCCCGAGCGAACGCGTACCGAACGGCCAGCAGTCCGAGCACGTGCTGATTCCCTCGGACAACACCGCGGCGACCTTCTGGATCACCAATCCGGCCAACCACTACATCGACAACGTCGCCGCGGGTTCGGACGAGACCGGCTTCTGGCTCTCGTTGCCCGAGCACCCGACGGGCGCGTTCCATGGCACCGAGATCAGCCAGAACACCTGGCCGCGCCGCACGCCGATGGGGCAGTTCAGGGGCAACGTCGCCCACTCGAACTACGACGGGTTCATGTTCGACCGGAATGCCGGGCCGGACGGAACGTTCAGCGTGACGGCGTCGGTGTATATCCCGCGCAAGGATCCGTCCGACGGCAGCAGCACGCCGCTGATCAATCTCCTGTCGGACCTGACGGCTTACAAGAACCGCAACGGCGGCTTGTGGATGCGTGGCGAGGAGACCGTCTTCCAGAACCTGAGGATGGCCGACAACGCGATCGGCATGACGTTCGCCAGCGGCCTCGGCGGCGGCGCCACCTTCACCTCGAAGACGTTCGACTCGCTGTTCGTGGGCGAGAGCGGCAACATCGGCAATCCCACAACCGAAGCCGAAATCGCCTACGGCCGCAGCCTGCCCAAGCCGGCGGTCGCCGATTACCCGATCCGCGGTTACGAATACTACGATCAGCTGCACGAGCTCGCGAACACCACCTTCGTCAACTTCGAGGACAACGCCACGCGCAAGACGGGCGCGATCTCGTACCTGCTGTTCACCAGCTTCGGGATGAGCGTCGAGAACTCGGTCCGGGGCCTGACCTTCGTCGACGCCAAGCCGGTGTACTTCCCCCCGAGGGAGCAGAAGTGGGCCAGCGATTTCGGCACCAGCGCCGCCTTCCTGACCGCGGCGATCCACGACATCGACGGCTCGGCCAGCGGCGTCCCGGACTCCTACATCGTGATCGACAACGGCATCGCCAACGACGACGCCTGCGAGAGCAGGCCGTCGTGGGGCGCGGCCGTGTGCACGGGCGACTATGGCCGCCTCAGCCTCGGCGGCGGTTTCCCCTTCGGCGGCGGCCCGGTCGAGAATCCGGTCACGCTCAGCCGCAATGGCCGCGAGTTCGATTACCGCGGGCAGACCACGATCCGCAGCGGCGTCGAGCTCACGGTGGACACCGCGAGGGAAACCGTGCCGCTGCGCCTCTCGGCGATGGACGACGGCTCGTGGGTCATCGTGAAGCTGCGCGGCTTCACGACTGCCGACAAGGGCGCGGAGCAAGCCAGCGTGGCGGCGCTGCGCGAGGCCGGCGAGACGGCGTATTTCCGGGACGACGACGCGCTGTGGATCAAGCTGTTCCCTGCGAAGGATGGCGCCACCGGTCTCAACCCCCCGCCGAGCGTAACCGCCAGCCGGACGGCTTTGGGCGGCTGACGGGCCGGGAAGGCGGCGGGCGCCCTCGTAGCCCTCCGTCGCCGTTCGCAGCGCGCAGATCGGGGCGATCGGCAGACCCTGCGGCCCGTTTTTCTTGCCCGCTCGGGTCCGGCGTGAGACCATCGGCGCGCTGGGCGAGGGGGACGTGGTATGCGCGCAGGGCTGGCGGCGGCGGGCTTGCTTCTGGGCCTGGCCTTGTGGCCGGCCGGCGTCGCGGCGAGCGGCGACGGCGGCTGCCCGCCCGAGTGGAAGCTCGCCGCGCAGCAGCTGTCCTGCGTCAACCGCATGGTCATCGGCCCGGGCAACGACACGCGTGTCAACTTGCTGTTGCTGCTGCGCGAGCGCGCGGGGCTCGACGGCCGCGGGCTGGCGTATGCCAGGCAGGATTGGCCGACCATCCGCGGGCACGCGCTGTTCGAGTGGGGCCAGCTGGCGCGGGCGCTCTATCCGCCGGCCGCGTCCGCCGACGAGTACAGCTACGACCCGTCGGACCTGTCGGGCTCGCGCTGCCAGAGCGTGCGCGCCGGGGGCGAGCAGTTCGTTGCCGCGGTCGAGCGCAACCGCGTGATCCCGGCCGGCGACCGCCGTGCGCTGATCGAGGGGCGCGGCAAGGTCCTCGCGCTGTGCGAGGCGCAGGCGGGCCGTGCGGACGAGGCCGCGGTCTCGGTCGCCGACCTCGAGCTGCCGCGGCTCTATGCATCGCGCGAGGGGCGCGAGTTCGGCACCTACCTGGCCGGTGCGGCGGCGTTCTACCTCGAGGACTGGAACGGCGCGCGGAGCCGGTTCGCCGCGTTGCGCACCGCGAAGGATCCGTGGCTGGGCGAGACGGCGCGCTACATGGGCGCACGCGCCGAGCTCAACGCGGCGGGCGCCACCGCGTTCGACGAGTGGGGCTCGTTCGACCTCGCCGCGGCCGACCGCGAGGCGGCCGCGCGCGCAGCCGCCGGTTTCGCGGCCTACCTCGAGGCTTTCCCTGAGGGCCGCTATGCGCAGTCGGCCGCGGGGCTCGTCCGGCGCGCGCTGTGGCTGCAGGGCGAGACGGGCGCGCTAGGGGCGGCCTACGCGCGAATGCTCGAGGCGGTCGACGGTGCGAGCCCGGCGGCGGTCGAGCTGGTGCAGGAGATCGACAACAAGTTCCTGCTCGCGGCCGGCGCCGGGCAGGCCACGAGCGGCCCGTGGCTGCTCGCCGCGCACGACCTGCTGCGGATGCGCCTCGACGGCGCCTCCGGCGAAAGCGAGTTCTACGACTATCGGCTGTCGCCGCTGACCGCCGCCGAGCTGGCCGCGCAGGAAGCGGCGTTCGCCGGCCATGGCGAACTGTACGATTTCGTCCGGGCGAACTTCGCGTTCTACGTCGAGCACGACTATCGCGCGGTGCTGCGGCTGCTGCCCGACGACGCGCGCCAGCCGGCCTACCACCCGCTGCCGTTCAGCCGCCAGGTGCTGCGCGGGCTGGCGCTGGCCGAACTCGGGGATAGCAACGAAGCGGGGTTCTGGCTCGAGCTGATGGGCGGGGCGAAGGGGCTGCACCAGCGGCAGACCGTCGAGCTCGGCCTGGCGCTGAACTGGGAACGCGCGGGGCAGGTGGCCAGGGTGTTCGAGCCGGGCTCTCCGATCGAGGACGAGGGCGTTCGCGAGGTGCTGCTGCAATACGCCGCGGGGCCGGAGGTGCTGCGCGCGGCGGCCGGGCTCGCCGGGCGGCCGCAGCGC
>DATDLP010000014.1:0-3133 GCA_036519255.1 Croceibacterium sp. | reverse complement strand
CCGTTCAGCGCGTCCGCATTCGTCGAGACGCCCGGAACCTGCGGACCCGCGCCGCGATACAGATCCGTAGCCACGGCCGGCAGCTTGAGCGCCGGCATGCGGCGCGTGTCCTCGCCGTTGGCGAGCGCGACCAGCTGCGCGAGCACGGCTTCGAGCTCGCACACGAGCGCGATGATGCCGCGGATGATCTGGCCGGTGAGATCCTGGTATCCCTGCGCGAGCAGCACTTCGGAGAGCAACCCGCGCACCTTGTCGGCGTCGGCGCGCGCGCGGCCGAGGAATTCCTGCGCGCGCTCGGGCCAGTCGGATTCGAGCGCGAGCTGGCGCTCGCCGAACGCATTCCATTCCGAGATCAGTTGCGCCGCGGCGCGCGAGGTCTGTTCGACCAGCGGCCCCGACTGATCCACGAGATCGAGCGTGCGATGCGCCGCCTCGTCGGTGAGCTTGACGACATGCGAGAGGCGCTTGCGCGCATCCGGCACTTCCTCGGCGAGCGCGTCGATACGCGCCTGTTGGCGGAAACGCCGCAGCGCGGACTTCGCGCTTTCGGTCAGGCGCCGCAGCTCGGGATTGAATTCTTCGTTGAGCGCCGAGCGCAGCCGCTCGAACGCGCCGCGAAACGCGGACTCGTCGTTCGCCTCGACGGCGGTCGCGAGATCGGCGACCTGCGAACGATATCGATCGTGCAGTGTGTCTGGGCGGGACATGGTCAGCCTCAGGCCGCGGCCGCCTTGCTCGCCAGGATCTTGTCGATCTTTTCCTTGAGCGTCGCGGCCGTGAACGGCTTGATCACGTAGCCGGAAACGCCGGCCTGAGCGGCCTCGACGATCTGCTCGCGCTTGGCCTCGGCCGTCAGCATGAGCACGGGTAGTTTGGCCAGCTTGGCGTCGGCGCGCACGGCCTTGAGCAGGTCGAGGCCCGGCATGCCCGGCATGTTCCAGTCGGTGATGAGGAAATCGAAGTTGCCGTTCTTGAGCAGCGGCAACGCGGTGTTGCCGTCGTCCGCCTCGGTCACGTCGGCGTAGCCGAGTTCGTTCAGCAGTCCCTTCACGATCCTGCGCATGGTCGAGAAGTCGTCGACCACCAGGAATTTCATTGTGTTGCTCACCAGCTATCTCCTCTCATTGTCCAGCCGCCAGCCCGACAGCCGGGCCTGCAGTCGCGAAAGCGCCTGGCCGTGGATCTGGCAGATCCGCGATTCGCTCACCTTCAGCACCGCGCCGATTTCCTTGAGGTTCAACTCATCGTCGTAATACAGCGACATCACCATGCGCTCGCGCTCCGGTAGTCCCGCAATGGCGTCGCTGAGAGCGCTCCGGAATCTCTCATCGATGACGTCGCGGAACGGATCCGCGTTCGGATCCGTCGCGCTGATCTCGCCTTCTTCGGTCGTGAGGCTCGCGATCTGGCAACCCGCCGCGTCCTCCACGATCTTGTGGTACTCCTCGAGGCTCACGCCCATCTTGTTTGCGACGTCCGTGTCGCGCGCCTCGCGGCCGATCTCCGCTTCCAGCTCGCGGATCGCCGTCGCGACCGCGCGCGCCTTGCGGTGCACGGAGCGCGGTGCCCAGTCGAGCTTGCGCAGCCCGTCGAGCATCGCGCCGCGAATGCGGATGCCGGCGTAGGTCTCGAAACTCGCCCCACGTCCGGTCGAATAGTTGGAGGCGGCCTCCAGCAGGCCGAGCATTCCGGCCTGGATCAAATCGTCGACCTCGACCGAGGCCGGCAGGCGGCCCGCGAGGTGATAGGCGATGCGCTTCACCAGTTCGGCATGGCGCATGACCAGCTGCTCGGTTTCCCGGGCGCTGGCGCGCTGGCTGTAAGCGCTCACTCCGCTCATCGAACCACCTCGAGGCGTACCGACGGACGCCGTATCAGTCGCTCGACGAAGAACTCCACGTTGCCCCGGGGCCCTTCGGCTACTGGCCACATATCGGCCCGCAGCGCGAGCGTCTTGAGCGCCATGCTCGCCGGGCACGATGGGTACGCCGTCACAACGGGACGCTGTTCACGAATCGCGCGTCGCAGGAACGCGTCCTCGGGAATCTCGCCGACATAATCCAGCTCGACTTCGAGGAATCGCATCGCGACGCGCTCGAATCTCTGGAACAGGGACTGCCCTAGTCCCTTCCCGCGCGACTGGTTCACGACCACGCGGAATTGCCTCACGCCGTGATCGCGGCTCAATAGTTTGATCAACGCATAGGCGTCGGTCAGCGAGGCCGGCTCGTCGCACAACACGACCAGCACCTGCTGCGCGGCCTGCGAGA
This sequence comes from Croceibacterium sp., assembly GCA_036519255.1. Lineage (GTDB taxonomy): Bacteria > Pseudomonadota > Alphaproteobacteria > Sphingomonadales > Sphingomonadaceae > Croceibacterium_A. Next base: position 863 of record DATDLP010000014.1, on the reverse strand, counting down.
ACTGCAGCACCGAGCCCGAGATGCCGGCGGCGGTGTCCACCACCAGCGTATCGAGCCGGGTAGATAGATCGCCGAATGCGCGCACCAGCCCCAGGTGGGTCATCGTGTCGAGCTCGGCGAGCTGCGCGATGCCGGAGGCGGCAGGCACGATCTTGAATCCCTGCGGCGCGTCGATGACCACTTCCTCGAGCGTGCAGGTTCCGGCCAGCACGTCCGCGAGCGTGAGCCGCGGCGTGAGACCCAGGAATACATCCACGTTGGCGAGACCCAGGTCGCCGTCGAGCAGCATGACCTGCTTGCCGCGCGAGGCCAGCGAAGCCGCGAGATTCACCGCGACGGTGGTCTTGCCCACGCCGCCCTTGCCGCCGGTGACCGCGATCACCTGCACCGGATGATGGTTCACGGGCACGGGCTTACTGCTTCCGGCCATTCGCCGCTCCTGCCATTCGTCTCTGCATGACTTCGTCGTCCGCCGTCGCGCCGTTGTGGCTCGCGATCTCGACCGCGCGGCTCACGAGCCCGTGCGCGCGCGCCGGCTCCAGGTCTTCGGGAACCCGCTGACCATTGCTGACGTACGCGGCCGCGAGCTTGTGGCGCACCAGCGCCGAGATGACGCCGCCGAGGCTGACCGCCTCGTCGACCTTCGTGATGACACAGGCCGTGGGCTTGGCGAGCGCGAAGCGCTGCACGACTTCGTCGATGGCGCCGGCCTGCGTGCTGGCGGGCAACACGAGCGAGGTCTCGACGCTGGCCTGCATGTTCTGCAGCAGCCGCAACTGGCGGGCCAGCTCCGGATCGCGCGGGCTCGCGCCCGCGGTGTCGATCATCACGAACTTGCAGTGACGCAGCTCGTAGAGCAGCTC
>DATDLP010000013.1:0-42444 GCA_036519255.1 Croceibacterium sp. | reverse complement strand
CGGCGGAGGAAAGTCTCGGTCAGGGCGATCTCCGGGAGCAGGACGAGCACCTGGCCACCGGACCGGAGCGCCGCGGCGATCGCCTCGAAGTAGCACTCGGTCTTGCCCGATCCGGTCACCCCGTCGAGCAGGAACGGCGCGAAAGCGCTCCGCCGCACCGACGCTACCAGCCGATCGGCCGCCTCCTGCTGGTCCGCAGTCAGCTCGGGTTGCGCGAAGCCGGCACTCGCGCGCGGGTACGGGCGGTCGCAATCGACCTCGACCGGTTCGAGCACGCCCTGGTTGACCAACCCGCGCAGCACGCCCTCGCTGACGCCGGCGATCCCTGCCAGCTCGCGGATCGTCGCCTGCTCGCCTTCGAGCGCCTCGATCGCGGCAATGCGTTGTGGCGTCATGCGTTCGGGCATGCCGCCGGTCAGCCGATACTCGATCGTCGTGGCCGGCCCGCGCAGCGCGCCGCCGCTCGCCAGCACCATCCGCGCGACCGAGGCGAGTGAGGCGCAATAATAGTCGGCGGTCCATTCGATCAGCCGCCGCAGCTCGGCCCTGAGCGGCGGCACCGGCAGCACCGCGAGCAGCGGGCGCAGCTTCGAATCCGGAACCTCGGTGGCGGGCAGCCGTTCGGCCTCCCAGACGATTCCCACGATCTGGCGGGGTCCGAGCGGGGCGACCACGACCGCGCCCGGCTCGACCTCCATCCCCTCCGGAACGCGGTAATCGAGCGGACCGAGCGCGGCGTTGAAGATGATCAGTCGGGCGCGGTTCATGTGCAGCCGCCCTATATGGGCGGGCGCTTGGTAACGGGGCAAGCGCTCGAGATGAAAAGGCTTGAGAGATGCCCCGCAATTCGATCCATTCCCGCCGTATCTTCCTTGCCGGCTCGCTCGCCGCCAGTGCAGCGCTGGTGCTTCCCGGCTGCGCCACCACCGGCGTGTTCAGCTTCACCGAGGCAATCCGGCGCCTCCTGCTCGTGTCGACCGAGAACGCTTTTGCGCGGCTTACCGCGCCGGGCGGCTACTGGGACCAGCAGGTCGCGCAGATCGGTCTCAACGGGTTCTTCGGCAACCGCGGCAACGTGCTGGCGAACATCCTCACCTCGACGCTCTTCAAATCGCGGCTCGAGGGCGTGGTCGCCGAGATGGCGGTCGATGCCTCGTACCGTGCCGCGCCGATCGTGGCAGATGCGGTGCGAACGGTAGGCTACGCCAACGCGATCGACCTGATCCGCGGCGGACCGACCGCAGCCTCGGCGTTCCTGCGGCAGGAGATGGGCACGGCGCTGATCGAGGCAATGGTTCCCGGCGTCGGCGAGGCGCTGCGCGTGGCGCAGGATCCGTTGATCGGCCAACTCCTCGCGGGGCTCACCGGGGTCGATGTCGGAGGCGTAGCGACGACTTTCGCCGGCGAGGTGGACAGTGCGATCTGGGGTGAGATCGCGCGCGAGGAAGCCGCGATCCGCGCCGATCCGCGGGCGACGCGCGATCCGGTGCTCATCGAGGCATTCGGCGGCGGAGCGGGGTTCTAGCCCTATGGTCACCGTCGCAAGGTAAGCGAAACCTGCGCGACGTGGCTCAGCCGGTCCGGCCGCCCTTCGCGAGGCGACAGGATCGCCAGGTAACCGATGGTGCCTTCGAGCTGGCTGCCAAGCGTCCGCGTGACCGTGGCGTTGGCGCGCCACTGGTCGACGTGTGGGCACTGCGCCGAATCCTGCGACTGGGCGGCGTACAGCAGCTCACCGGCCAGTCCGGCCCGGAGGTTGCGCGAGGCTGGGATCGTCAGGCCGACCCGCTGGCGCAGCCGCAGCTCCATCCGGTCGGCGTGCTCGAAGAACCGCTGCTCGACGCGCGTCCGCAAGGTCAGCGGTCCGTACGTGAGCGTGAGCTGCTGGTGCGGGCGGAACTCGTCGGCCGCACCGATCGTCGAGACGTAGGCCACACCGCCGCCCGCCACGGCGTTGTCCGACAGCCGCAACTCGGCGGTACCGCGCGCGAGGAGCTGGTCGCCGTTCTCGCGCACGCGCTGCGACAGATCGAGCGTGCCCTGGGTGTCGGGCGATAGCGGCGTCGAGACCGACTCGCTGATCCACAGCTGAAAATCCTCTTCCGCCGCGCGTGCCGGTAACGCCGCCCACGCGCCGGCGAGCAGGGCCGCCGAGGCCGAAAAGGCGGTTGTGCAGCGCATGGCGGGCCCTATACGCCAACGCGCCAGCCGAGAAACCCGCAACGATCGCATTGCAATGCCCGACGAATCCCCTCTCGACCGCTTCAAGACCGTGCTGACAGGCGCCGCGCGGGCGATAGGACGCGATTCCGAGGCCGAGGTTGCCTGGACCTCCGATACTCCGGCGCTGCAGGGCAAGTCGCTGCGGGTGCCGATGCCCGGCCGCACCCTGCCGCGTGACCAGGCGCGCGAGGCGCGCGGCTTCGCCGACAGCTTCGCGCTGCGCCTGCGCCACCACGACGAGGCGCTGCACCGCCGCGGCATGCCGGCCGAGCCCGAGGCGCGCGCATGCTACGACGCGATCGAGCGCGTCCGCTACGAGGCGCTGGGCGAGAACAACTACGCGGGAATGCGCGACAATCTGGCCTCGGCGATCGAGCTGCGGCTGGTGAGCGACCCGATCGCGCGCGCGCAGAGTGCGGAGGCCGTGCCGATGCATACCGCGCTCGCACTGATGCTGCGCGAGCAGCTGACCGGCCAGCCGGCGCCCGCCGCGGCACGCGAAGGGGTCGAGCTGCTGCGCGAGTTCGTCGAGAGCCGCACCGGCGACGACTTCGAGCGCCTCGCGCTCACGCTTGACGACCAGAAGGCGTTCCAGTCGCTCGCGGTCGACATGCTGCGCCACCTCGAGCTGGTCGAGGCCGAGCCGGTCGACGAGGCCGGCGACGACGAGGACGGCGAGGACGAGACGGGCGGCGACGAGCAGGACTCGGACGACGACGACGAGGACGGCAGCACCGAGCTGCGCCAGGAGCAGATCGCCGGCGACAGCGGCGAAGGCGAGGGCGAGGAGGAGACCACCGAGCAGGTCGAATCCGAAACCGAGATGTCCGAAGGCGAGCCCGGCGACGAGGGCGAGGAGGGCATGATGCCCGTCCGGCCCAACCGCCCGTGGACCGACTTGCCCGAGAGCTTCGACTACAAGGTCTTTACCGAGGAGTTCGACGAGGTCGTCGAGGCGACCGAGCTGTGCGACTACGAGGAGCTCGACCGCCTCCGCGCCTATCTCGACAGCCAGCTCACCGGGCTGCAGGGCGTGGTCACCCGGCTGGCGAACCGGCTGCAGCGGCGGCTGATGGCGCAGCAGAACCGCTCGTGGGACTTCGACCAGGAGGAAGGCCTGCTCGACGCCGCGCGGCTCGCCCGCGTCGTCATCACGCCGGGCCATTCGCTGAGCTACAAGGTCGAGCGCGACCAGGAGTTCAAGGACACCGTGGTCACGCTGCTGATCGACAACTCGGGCTCGATGCGCGGACGGCCGATCAGCATTGCCGCGATCAGCGCCGACATCATGGCGCGCACGCTCGAGCGCTGCGGGGTCAAGGTCGAGATCCTCGGCTTCACCACCCGCGCGTGGAAGGGCGGGCAGGGGCGCGAGAAGTGGCTCGCCGGCGGCAAGCCCGCGCAGCCGGGCCGGCTCAACGACTTGCGCCACATCATCTACAAGAAGGCCGACGAGCCGATGCGCCGCGCGCGCAAGAGCCTCGGGCTGATGATGCGCGAAGGGCTGCTCAAGGAGAACATCGACGGCGAGGCGCTGATCTGGGCGCACAACCGCCTGCTCGCGCGGCCCGAGGACCGGCGCATCCTGATGGTCATCTCCGACGGCGCGCCGGTCGACGATTCGACGCTGAGCGTGAACTCGGCGGGGTACCTCGAGACGCACTTGCGCAAGGTGATCGACTGGATCGAGAAGCAGAGCCCGGTGCAGCTCGTTGCGATCGGCATCGGCCACGACGTGACGCGGTACTACAAACGCGCGGTGACGATCATGGATGTCGAGCAGCTCGGCGGGACGATCATCGAGCAATTGGCCGACCTGTTCGAGGTGGAATAGCGCGCATTGCTCTGGGTGCCATTCACGCTTGCCGGTGCGGCCGCACAGGTCCTGCGCAATGGCACGCAAGCGTCGCTGACCGGCAAGATCGGCACGCTCGGCGCGACCCAGGTGAGGTTTGTGTTCGGGCTGCCGTTCGCAGCGCTCCTGCTCGCCTCGGCAGTGTGGCAGGACGACGCCTCGTTGCCGGCGATGTCTTCGGCTGCCTGGCGCTGGACCATCCTCGGCGCCGTCGTCCAGATCGCCGCAACCGCGTTGATGCTGCTGGTGATGCACCGCCGGGCGTTCGGCGTCGCTTATGCCTACATCAAGACCGAACCGGTGCTGGTGGCGGTGCTCGGGGTGGTCGTTCTGGCCGATCACTTGCCGGCGCTCGGCTGGGCCGCGATCGCGATCGTCACGGTCGGCGTGGTCGTCGCCTCGGTCGCGCCCGGCGAGTTCCGCAAGCTCGTGTCCGAAGGGCGGATGATCGCTGCGGGAGTTGCCGCGGGCGGGCTGTTCGGCCTGTCGTCGATCGGCTTTCGCGCAGCGATCGAAGCGCTGGAAAGCGGCGGCTTCATCCTGCGTTCGCTGACCATTCTGGTCGCGTCGCTGACGATCCAGTCGGCGCTGCTCGGTGGATGGCTGCTCGCGCGCGACCGGCAGGCGTTCGTGGCGTCGCTGCGCGAATGGCGCTCGAGCCTGGCGGCCGGCTTTCTCGGCGCGCTCGCGTCGGCCTGCTGGTTCATCGCCTTTTCGCTGACGCCGGCTGCCAACGTCCGCACGCTCGGCGTGGTCGAGATGCCGTTGGCGGCGCTGCTGTCGCGGAGGCTGACAGGCAGGGCGATGCCCAGGCACGAGATCGTGGGGCTCCTGACGGTGATGGCGGGGGTCGTGCTGCTGTTCGTCTCGGCGACCACTTGACCGGCCCGCGTGCCCGCGTAAGCCCGCGCCATGACCGCCCCGCTCCGCCTGTTCAACTCGCTGACGCGCGAGACCGAGACCTTCCACCCTGTCCATGAGGGCGAGGCGCGGGTCTATACCTGCGGGCCGACGGTCTACAATTACCCACACATCGGCAACATGCGCGCCTACGTGTTCGCCGATATCCTCGGGCGCACGCTGAGCTGGAAGGGGCACCGGCTCACGCACGTTATCAACATCACCGACGTCGGCCACCTGACCGACGATGCGGACGCCGGCGAGGACAAGATGGAGAAGATGGCTGCCGAGCGCGCGCAGTCGATCTGGGACATCGCGCAGCACTACACCGAAGCCTACTGGGCGGACGTGAAGGCGCTCAATATCCGCCAGCCGGCCGAGTGGACGATCGCCACCAAGTTCGTCCCGCAAATGATTGAATTCGCGAAGACGATTGCGGACAAGCACTGCTACGAGCTCGAGGGCGGGCTGTACTTCGACGTTGCGACCGTGGCCGACTACGGCCGGCTCGCGCGCGCCGTGACCGACGAGGGTGCCAATAGTTTGGGGGGCCGGATCGAAGCGGTCGAGGGCAAGCGCAACACGGCCGACTTCGCGATCTGGCGCAAGACCCCGGCGGGCGAGACGCGGCAGATGGAGTGGGATTCGCCGTGGGGCCGCGGCGCGCCGGGATGGCATCTCGAATGCTCGGTGATGAGCGGTCAGCTGCTCGGCTTTCCGTTCGACATCCACACCGGCGGGATCGACCACCGCGAGATCCACCACCCGAACGAGATCGCGCAGAACCAGGCGTTCTGCTGCACCAATGGTCTCAATGTTCCCGCCAACAGCGGTGCCAAGGTGTGGATGCACAACAACTTCCTGGTCGAACGCTCTGGGAAGATGAGCAAATCGGCGGGCGAGTTCCTGCGGCTGCAGCTGCTGATCGACAAAGGCTACCACCCGCTCGGCTACCGCATGATGTGCCTCCAGGCGCACTACCGGAGCGAGCTCGAGTTCAGCTGGGAAGGGCTCGGCGCGGCGTTGGTGCGGCTCAAGCGGATCGTCATCGCGGTCGAGGCGCTCAAGGCACGGCACGGCGAGGCGGTTCAGGTCGAGGGCTGGACCCAGCTGCGTGCGCACGACGAGCTGAGCGGCATGTTCCTGCCGCTGCTGGCGCGGTTCGATGCGGCGGTGTCCGACGACCTCAACACCGCGGTCGGCCTGACGGTGCTCGAGGAGCTGCTCGCGCTGCGCAAGATGGACCCGGGCGAGGTGCTCGCGGCGGTGGCGGCGATGGATGCAGTGCTCGGCCTCGGTTTGCTCGAGCTGGCGCGCGCCGACCTGCGGCTGACGCCGAAGGACGCGGCGATCTCGCAGGCCGAGATCGACGGGGCGCTCGCGCGGCGCAAGGCGGCGCGGGCGGATAAGGATTTCGCCACGTCGGACGCGATCCGCGAAGAGCTTGCTGCCATGGGCGTCGAGGTGATGGACGGCGATCCGCTTGGCTGGGAGTGGCGGGTCGCATGACGCGCCGACCGGCGATCGCCGCGATTTGCTCGCTCGCGCTGGCGGCGTGCTCGGCGCCGGCCGAACCCGAAGCCGCGGCCGAGGCGCAGCCGGCGGCCGCCGTCGCGGCGTCGGCGGCGCAGGTCGATGCGGCGGTGCAGACGTTCTACCAGCCATACCGGGTTCCGTTCGAGCAGGCCGACACCACCGCTGACTGGGATCGGCCGATCTTCTCGGCCGGCCTGCGCGCGCCGATCGAGCGGTGGAAGCGCGGCTTCTCCGACGAGGAGGTGGCCGAGTTGCAGGATTTCGCCTGGCTGTGCGAATGCCAGGACTGGGATCCCGCAAGCTTCGAGGTCACCATCGAACCGCACCCGGCTCCTTCGGACGCGCGGGCGGAAGTGGCGGTGGGCGTCGCGATCGGCTGGAACGAGACGCGCGCCGCGCGGCTGTCGCTGGTGCGCGAGGGCAACGCCTGGCTGATCGACGACATTCGCTCGGAGGCCTTTCCCGACGGCCTGAAGGCGGCGCTCGAAGCGGTCGTCGCGCGACAGGGGGCGGGGGCGGCTTGACCGTTGCTGTCCTGCCGGCGTCGGTGCGCGCGGCGCTCGAGGCGCGGCTTCCGGCGTGGATCGAGGCGCGCTGGTGGCAGGACCCGGTGCAATTGGCCAAGCTGGCCGGCGAGGCCGAGATCGGCTGGTTCGACCTGCACGTGAAGCCGCCGGTGCTGGCCGCGGTCGAGGCGGCGGCGGGCCTGCGCTGGCTCAACACTTCGTACGCCGGGGTCGACTGGCTGCCGCTGGCCGCGCTGGCGCAACGCCGCGTGGCGCTGACTTGCGGAACCGGACTGACCACGCAGCAGGTCGCCGAGTTCGCGCTGCTGGGCATGCTCGCCGTGGCCAAGGACTACCCTGCCGTGGTGCGGGCGCAGGATCGCGGCGAGTGGCTCGCCGTGCCGCCCGGCATCCGCGACCTCGCCGGGAGCCGCGCGCTGGTGCTCGGATACGGGGCGATCGGGCAGGCCATCGGCCGCGCGCTCGAAGGCCTCGGCGTGGAAGTGTTCGCGGTCAGCCGCAGCCGGCCGCGGGCCTGGCGCCACCAGCTCGGCGGGTTCGACTGGATCGTGCTCGCCTTGCCTGGAACGCCCGAGACGAAAGGCACGATCGGCGCGGCCGAGCTGGCGGCGATGAAGCCCGAGGCGGTGCTGGTCAACTTCGCCCGCGCCGACTGCGTCGACCAAGACGCGCTGGTCGCGGCGCTGGCCGAGCGGCGCATCGCCGCCGCGGTGCTCGACCTGACCGACCCCGAGCCGCTGCCACCCGGGCATCCGCTGTGGTCGCTCGACAGCGCCCACATCACGATGCACCTCTCGGGCATTCCCACTGCCGCGAGCCAAGCGCGCGCCGCCGAGCGGTTCCTGCGCAACTGCGAGCGGTTTCGCTCCGGCGAGCCGCTCGAAGCGCAAGTCGATCTCGCGCGGGGGTATTGACGCGAAACTCCGCCGGCGAGCGTCCGCGTCGGAAGTTCATGAAGTTCACGCCACGTCCCCCGGCAAGTTTCAGCGCTCCTCGAGCAGCAACAGCTCGCAGCGCACGGTCATCGCCGGCGGGTCGAGCCGGTGGTCGACCTCGGTCACCGTGGCATCGGCCACGAGGTGTCCGAGGATGTCGAACTCGTGCTCGGGCAGGAACGCGATGAACCGCTCGGCGGCCTCGATCGCTTCGGCGCCGTCGAACAGCAGCGCGAGGCGATGGCGCGCGCCGGAAAAGGTCAGGCTGGCCCAGGACTTCTCGCTGTGCGTGAGGATCGTCGCCTTGTGCTGGGCAAGCTCGAGCAGCGATTCGCGCAGGCGATCAGCGGGCGCGACGCGGCGATGGAGCGGGATGCGGAGGAGCGGGAGGTCAAGCATGGGAGTCCTCGGCGTAAGTGTTCATGAAATGTTCCACTCGTTGTTCTAGCCGGCGACGCGGCTCGCGGCCGTTGCGCAAGTCGGCCACGAAGCGCGGGTCGCGCGTGGCAAGGCGGCTGAAGCGCGTGGCCGACATGTCGGTCCGGCGCAGGAAGACTTCGATCTTGCGGATCAGCATCGGGGCATCCTCCGATTGGGCGGGAAGGCGAGTCGCTCTCCAGTCCGTGGTCTGCCACGAAATCCTACTTGTCTAGGAAAAATACATCGTGTAGGAAGGTTAACCGTGCAACCGCAGGAAATCCGCCATGGACCCGCGTGAACGTCTGTCCGAGCTGGCGCGCGAGCGAGGCAGCAGCCTCGCCGCGCTGTCGCGCATGCTCGGGCGCAACTCGACTTACCTGCAGCAGTTCATTTCCAAGGGGAGCCCGCGCAAGCTCGAGGAGGACGACCGGCGAAAGTTGGCGCAGTTTTTCGGGGTGGGCGAAGGCGAACTCGGCGCGCCGGAGGATTTGTCCTACGATCCGCGCGGTGACTGGGTGGAAGTGCCGCGGCTCCCGCTCGAGGCTTCGGCCGGACCGGGCACGGTCAGCGCCGCGGAGATTCCGTTCGACGCGTTTCGCTTCTCGCGCCGCTGGCTGCGCGAGCAGGGGCTCGAGCCGGCGATGCTGTCATCGATCCGCGTGATGGGCGATTCGATGGACCCACTGCTGCGCGACGGCGACGAGATCCTCGTCGACCGCACCCCGCGCCCGTTCCGCGAGGGTGTCCACGTCGTCCGGCTCGGCGAGGCGCTGCACGTCAAGCTGCTGCAGGCGGTTCCGCCGGGCGGAATGCGGCTGATCAGCAAGAACGCGGCCTACGAGCCGGTCGAGGTGCCGATGAGCGACGTCGACGTGGTCGGCCGGGTGGTGTGGAAGGGGGGGCGGCTGTAGGTCTCGTGGAGCCTCGGTTGGCAAGGCGACCCAACAAAGGCTAGCCTTGGAACATGTTCACGAGCGAAGCCGACTTTCAGCGGGCCGATTGGCCCCTACTTCAGAACGGTGCGGTGAATCTGTTCTGGAAACCGGCTGTTCTTGCCGAGGCGCGGCAGGCGCTGGCCAGCCTTGGCTACGAGATCGCGGAGGTCTCGTGCGGTGCGCGGGTGCCGAGTTTTGAGCTTCAAATGTCGCGTGCGCTCAAGTGGCAAGACCAGTTTGGGTATGAGTGCTGGACAGGCAATCTGAATGCGTTGAACGACGGTCTGGGATACTTTCCCTTCGGACCGTCCGGTCGCTGCGCCCTTGTGCTCACGGGCTTTCACCACCTCGTTGCCGCCGACCGCGAGCGTGCACACACCATTCTCGACATCATCGAATCCTGCGCGCGCGACCACTTGCTGGCGGCCAAGCTTCTTATCGCTTTGGTCCAGACCGACGATGCGCGCTACGCTTGCGAAGATATCGGTGGCCGACAGGCAAACTGGAATGGACGCGAATGGCTGCTTGCCGACCGCGGATTGTAGCCGTCGATGACCGGCATAGATCGAAAGGTTGGAACCCGGCCCTCAGAGCGCCCGCTTCAGGCCGTGCAATCGCGTGATCCGTCCGTTCTCGAACACCGGGACGGCGAGCATCCGGATCCACCGGAAGCGCCCGCCGTGCGGCTCGATCTCGGCATCGAGCATGAACCCGAACGCGTGCCGCAGCGCGTATTCGCGCACGCGCTGCAAGGTCGAGCGCGAGCGCACACTGTAGCGGCCCACGGCCCAGGCGCGCTCGACGTGCGCGCCGACGGGCAGCCCGAACAACTCGTAGACCTTGTCGGACCACCGCAGCCTGTCGTGATCGGCGAGGTCACAGGACCATTGGCCCCAGTCGGCCGAACCCTGGCCGGCGGCTTTCGGATTCGCGTCCGGCCGGAAAACGTAGCCCTGCCGAAACGGCGCGACGCCCGCTTCGCGGAACAGCGCGTCGGCCAGCAGGCCTGGCGCGGACGCCTGCGCTTCGCAATCCTCGGCCAGCGTCAGCAAGCCGTCGTGCGCCTGCCGGTCGGTCGAAAGGGCCGCTTCGCGCCCGAAGTCCACGACCGACTGTCCTGGGAAATGGTCTCGCACGAATATAGCCTAGCCTAGTTTATTGCCGCGAGCCACTTCGGGATGCTGCGCGGCAGGCCGCCACTTTCGACCAAGGACGCGGCCCCGTCTCGACTTTCCTCGGCGCGAATGGGTAAGGTCGGGGGGGAGCCAAAGGGGGAGGAACGGCCATGACAGTTCGGTGGATCGTCGCGGCGGCGCTGCTGGCTGTACCGTCGGTCGCTGGGGCGCAGGCGCAGCCGACGCTCGAGCAGCGCGTGCAGCGGATGGAGGACGAGTCCGCGATCCGGCGCATGCTGATCGAGTACGGCGCGTTCCTCGATGCCAAGGACTACCGCTCGTATGCCGCGCTGTTCGCGCCCGACGGCGTGTGGCAGGGCGGCTTCGGCACCTTCACCGGCCCGGCGGCGATCGAGGCGATGCTCACCGCCAACCTCGGGGCGCCCGAGGCGGGGTTCGTCAACAAGTCCAACTTCCACATGCTGACCAACCCGCTGATCACGCTCGACGGCGACCGGGCGCATGTCGAATCGAAGTACCTGTTCTGGACCGCCTCGCCGGAGAATCGGCCGAACCCGCTGCTCGCCGGGCGATACGTCGACGAGTTCGTGCGGGTGAACGGGCAGTGGCGGATCGCCCGGCGCACGACCTGGGGGCAGATCCCGTTCCGCGACCCCAACGTGCCGCCGGTCGCAGGCGGGGGGCCGGCTGCGGCGCCTGCGGCGCCGTCGAGCGACCAGCGCCTGCGGCACGTCGAGGACCAGCTGGCGATCCAGCGGATCCTCGTCGAGTACTCGGCGCGGATCGATGCGCGCGACTTCGAAGGCTATGCCGACCTGTTCGCGCGCGAGGGCACCTGGCAGAACGGCACCACGGTGCGGCGCGGGCGCGAGGAAATCGTCCAGATGCTGGTCGGCATCTTCGGCACGCCGGCCGAGGGGTTCGTCAACCGCGAGGACTATCACCTCGTTTCGAACCCGCAGGTCGACGTGCAGGGCGACCGCGCGACCGCGCGCTCGCGCCATCTGCTGCTGATGCGCGGGCCCAACGGCGAGCCGGTGCCCGAACTCGCCGGGCTCTACGAGGACGAGTTCATCCGCGAGGACGGCGAGTGGAAGATCCTGCGGCGGGTCGACAACCCGATCATGCCGACGCGCGAGGAGTGGTTGAAGGAGATGACCGCGCGAAGGGCGCCGTGACAGGCGCGCGCCCGCGGATCAGCTGAACAGCAACGCGACCACCACCATCAGCGCCAGCCCGGCGACGAAGCCGCTCGCCGAATGCGCCAGCGTCCGCAGCGGCCCCGCGCGAAGGTGCTTGCGGAACCAGGCGACCTGGACCGCGAAGTAGGCTCCGATCACGAGGATCAGCAGCGCGAACCCGGCGAGCATCGCCCATGGCGCCTTGGCCTGCATGAGCAGCGAACTGATCCCGAGCAGCAGGGCGAAAGGGGCGGCGGTGTAGCACTGGCCGTAGAACGGCGCCTTCAGCGCCTGCCGCGTGATCGCCTGCCGCTTGCCGACCAGCAGGCTCACTGCAAGCACCAGCGGGATCAGCGAGAACAGCGCCAGCCGGAGAACCAGCAGCGCGGTGTCGTCGTTGACCAGCCCGGCAAGGCCGCGCTTGTCGGCGATGATCGGATTGACCCCGGCGAGGAACGCCAGCTCGAGCCCGTGCGCGACGAGCAGCGCGAGCAGCAGGAACAGCGGCGGGCTCAGCGTATCGTCGTATTGCCGCTCTTCGGCGTCGCCGAGCTCGCGGCTGGCGTATTCCATCATCTGCAGCGGGTGCCGCAGCGTGCGCCACAGGGTCAGCGGAAAGAACACGAGCCAGCCCATGACTTCGTAGAGCAGCTCGTCGAGCGAGCGGAGCAGCTGCATGAAGTTCATAGGCGACCAGCGACCCCCGAACCGGAGCGCTTATCCTACCAGCGGCGGCGGCCGAAGTCTCGCGGGTTGCACAGCGGGCCGAGTCCCGCCACCTAGCCCGGATGCCCGAAAGCCCCCTCCGCGCCGCGATCATCCCCGTCACGCCTTACGAGCAGAACTGCTCGCTGGTGTGGTGCACCAGGACCATGCGCGGGGCGCTGGTCGATCCGGGGGGCGATCTCGACAAGCTCAAGGCGGGGGTCGCCAAGGCCGGGGTCACGCTCGAGAAGATCCTGCTGACGCATGGCCATGCCGATCACTGCGGCCAGGCCGGGATGCTGGCCAGGGAGCTGTCGCTGCCGATCGAGGGGCCGCACGAGGCCGACCGGTTCTGGATCGCGCGGCTCGAGGATGACGGGCCGCGCTTCGGCATCGCCACCAAAGTGTTCGAGCCGGACCGCTGGCTCGAGGACGGCGATACCGTGACGGTCGGCGAGGTCGAGCTCGAGGTGATCCACTGCCCGGGGCACACGCCCGGCCACGTGGTGTTCTTCAACCGTGCGATGCGCTTCGCGTTCGTCGGCGACGTGCTGTTCGAGGGCTCGATCGGCCGCACCGACTTCCCGATGGGCAACCACCAAGACCTGCTCGACGCGATCACCGGCAAGCTCTGGCCACTCGGTGACGACGTGACTTTCGTGCCGGGACACGGGGGCGTGAGCACCTTCGGGCGCGAGCGGGCGAGCAATCCGTTCGTCAGCGACGCGGCGATCGCGGCCGGGCGCTGACGAGTCAGTTCCCCTGCCACAGCTCGGGGTGCGCTTCGAGGTAAGCGCCCATCCAGTCGGCGAGCTTGCGGTGATCGGCGAGGCTGCCGTGATAGTCGCAGGCGCTCTTCTCGAAGCCGAGGTCGGTCAGCACGGGAAACAGGATCGTGCGCAAGCCGACGCCATGCGCGGCCGCGGTAATCTCGCGCTGGACCGCTTCGACCATGGCAGCGGACTGCGATTCGGGCTGGCCCGACATATCGGGCCGGATGACCAGCACCGCGGCATCGGGCGAGCGGCGATGCAGCTCGGCGAGGAACGGGGCGTAGGCGGCCGCGAATGCGGTGACCAGTTGCTCGTCGCTGGCCCATTTTTCCCCGGACTTGAGCGGAGTGGAGAAGTCGTTGGTGAACAGGCCGACGACGATGACTTGCGGCTGCCAGGAGGCGCCGTGCCATTCGCCCGGGCGCGAGGGCAGGGCGCGCGGGTAGATCGCGGGCAGCGGACTCTCGGGCAGTTCGCCGGCGTAGTTGCGAACGAGGCCGCGGCCCGAGATCGCGTTGATCTGGTAGTCCGCGTCGAACCGCTTGGCCACGAGCGCGGCGTAGGCCGCCTGCGTGTCGGTCAGCAGGCGGACCTCCTCCTTGGTGCACTGGCGGGTCGTCGAACGCACGCCGTAGCCGGCCATGATCGAATCGCCGATGAACTCGATCTTCCGCGGGCGCGGCGGCGGGAGCGCGATCGGGCGCGTGGACGCGGGAGCGTAAAAGCCCGCGAACGTCGCGGGGAGATCGATGCTCTCGGTGACCTTTTCGAGCCGCACGGCGTGAACCGTGTCGGCGAGGCCGGCGATCGTGACTTCGGCGGTCCCGGGCTGCGCCAGCGCGATCGCCGGAAGGTCGTCGATCTGCAGGCGGTACTCGTTGGCCGGATCGTCGAACTTGAGGATCACCCGATCGCCGCGAAAGGCGGTCTCGAAGTAGACTCCGGGCCACTCGTGCACGAAGGCGCGGGCGCCGGCGGGCATCGGTGCGGCGAGCGGCAGGGCCTCGGCCCGGCCGCCGACGCGGACCGGAAGGACCTGCATGTCGCTGGTGACCGAGCGGTTGGCCGGGTCGACCGTGACTGTCTGAGCGGTGGCGGAACTGGCGAGCGCGACGAGCGCGGCGGCCAGCAGCGAGCGTATCGTGGATCTGGTCATCGCGGCTGTTGATATCCCGCGATTGGCCCGGCATGCAAAAGGACATTCCGCGGGGCGGCGCGACGGTGAACCGCTCCGCTTGCACGCGCACGAAAAATCGCTATAGCGCGCGCCTTCGCCGCATGGCTGCCCACCGCCGCCGTCCTTGCACGAGGCAGGGGCCTGGCTTAGGGGCGCCGTCAAAGCCGATTGTAGAGATTTCAAGGAACAGGTGCCGAGATGGCTGTCCCTAAGAGAAAAACTTCCCCCTCCCGCCGGGGCATGCGCCGTTCGCACGACGCGCTCAAGGTCGAGGCCTTCCACGAGTGCCCCGATTGTGGCGAGCTCAAGCGCCCCCACAACCTGTGCGGTGCTTGCGGCCACTACAACGGACGCGAGATCGTCTCGGTCGGCCTCTAAGGCCGGAAAGCCAGGAATTCGCGCATGAGCCTGCCGCGTATCGCCGTTGATGCGATGGGCGGCGACGAAGGCGTGCGCGTGATGGTTTCCGGCGCCGCGCTCGCGCGCCGGCGGCACGAGAAGTTCAAGTTCCTGCTGGTCGGCGACGAGCCGCGGATCAAGGCCGCGCTCGAGGCCCACCCGAACATGACCGCCGCGTCCGAAATCCTCCATTGCGAGGATGTCGTCGCCGGCGACGAGAAGCCGACCCAGGCGCTGCGCCGGGCGAAGAAGACCTCGATGGGCCTGGCGATCGAAGCCGTGAAGAGCGGCCAGGCCGGCGCCGCGGTCAGCGCCGGCAACACCGGCGCGCTGATGGCGATGAGCAAGGTCGCGCTGCGCACGATGCCGGGGATCGACCGGCCCGCGCTCGCCGGGCTGATGCCGACGCTCGAGGAGCACGACGTGGTCATGCTCGACCTGGGCGCCAACACCGAGTGCGACGCGCGCAACCTCGTGCAGTTCGCGATCATGGGCGCGGCTTACGCGCGCATCGTCACCGGCACCGAGAAGCCGCGCGTGCGGCTGCTCAACATCGGCACCGAGGAGACCAAGGGCACCGGCGAGCTGCAGGAAGCCGCCCAGCGGCTGCGTGCCGCGAGCGGGCTGGCGCTGAGCTTCGAGGGCTATGTCGAGGCCGACAAGATCAACAGGGGCAACGTGGACGTCGTGGTTTCGGACGGATTTTCCGGCAACATCGCCCTGAAGGCGATCGAGGGCTCGGCGCGGTTCGTGACCGACCTGCTCAAGAGCGCGTTCCGCTCGTCGCTGCGCTCGAAGATCGGCTTCCTCGTGTCGCGCCCGGCGACCGAGCTGCTGCGCCACCATCTCGATCCGAACAACCACAACGGCGCGGTGTTTCTCGGGCTCAACGGCGTGATCGTGAAGTCGCACGGCAGCGCCAGCGCCGCCGGGGTGGCGAACGCGGTCGCGGTCGCGGCGCGGCTGCTCGAGGAAAGCCTGACCGAGCGCATCGCCGCCGATCTCGCCGCGCTCGGCGCGCACAAGCTGCGCGAGAACGGTACCGTCGGAGCATCCAGTTGATCCGCTCGGTGTTCAAGGGCTCCGGCTCCGCGCTTCCGAAAACGCTGGTGACCAACGCAGAGCTGGCGGCGCTGGTCGACACCAGCGACGAATGGATTCGCGAGCGCACCGGGATCACCGCGCGGCATGTCGCGGGCGAGGGCGAGACCACCGGAACGCTCGCCACCGCCGCCGCGCGTGCGGCGCTGGCCGATGCCGGGATCTCGGCCGACGAGATCGACATGATCGTGCTCGCCACTGCGACGCCCGACAACACTTTCCCCGCTACCGCCACCCAGGTGCAGGACGCGCTCGGCTGCCACGGCGGGATCGCGTTCGACGTCGCCGCGGTGTGCTCGGGCTTCCTCTACGCGCTGGCGACCGCCGATTCGATGCTGCGCACCGGGATGGGCAAATGCGCACTGGTGATCGGTGCCGAGACCTTCACCCGCATCCTCGACTGGGAAGACCGCACCACTTGCGTGCTGTTCGGCGACGGCGCCGGTGCGTTCGTGCTGCGCGCCGAGGAGGTGGAGGACGACGGGCCGGGCGTGCTCGCTACCCGGCTCCACGCCGACGGTGCGCACGGCGAGCTGCTCTATGTCGACGGCGGCCCCTCGACCACCGGGACCGTAGGCAAGCTGAGGATGAAGGGCCGCGAGGTGTTTCGCCACGCGGTGACCAACCTGGCGCAAGTGCTCAGAGACGTGCTCGAGGTCACCGGTCATACCGCGGCCGACATCGACTGGGTCGTGCCGCACCAGGCCAACTTGCGCATCCTCGACGCCACCGCGCGCAAGCTTGGCCTGCCGTTCGAAAAGGTCGTGGTCACGGTCGATCGTCACGCCAATACCTCGGCGGCGTCGGTCCCGCTGGCCTTCGATGCCGCGCGGCGCGACGGGCGGATCAAGGCCGGCGATCTTGTCATGCTCGAGGCGATGGGCGGCGGGTTCACCTGGGGCGCCAGCCTGCTCCGGGTTTAATCCCTGCAAAGCTTGGGGAAATCCCTAGCTTCAGCTTGCCAAAAGCACGCTATTCAGTCATTTAGAACCTAAGGTCGCCGCACTGCAGCATTTGGGAGGAGCGCACGCACATGATGCGATCCGTTGGCACGCTGACTCGCGCCGATCTGGCCGAAACACTCAACCGCAAGCTCGGCTTTTCGCGGGCTGAAAGCCTCGACATGGTAGAGGATATCCTCGCCAAGATGTGCGCGGCCATGTCCGAGGGGGAGAACGTCAAGATCTCCGGCTTCGGCAGCTTCATCCTGCGCGACAAGCGCGAGCGGATCGGGCGCAATCCCAAGACCGGGATCGAGGTGCCGATCACCCCGCGCCGGGTCATGACCTTCCGCGCGAGCCAGAAGCTCAAGGACAGGATCGCGCAAGGCTCGTGAGCGAGGGCGTCGCCTTCGCCGACGGCAAGGAGGCCGGCGCGCTGCGCACGATCGGCGAGGTCGCCGCGGGCTTCGACATCCGCCAGCACGTGCTGCGCTACTGGGAGCAGCAGTTTCCGATGCTGCGGCCGTTGAAGCGCAGCGGCGGGCGGCGGTACTACCGGCCCGAGGACGTGGCGCTGGTGGCGACGATCGACCGGCTGATCAACCGCGAAGGCTACACGCTCAAGGGCGCGCGGCAGGCGATCGAGAACGGCTCGGCCGGAGCTACGGCGGCGGTGCCGGTGACGACGGCTGCTTCGCCGGCGCCCGACATCCGTCCGCAGCTGCGCGCGATTCGCGACCGGCTTGCCGCGGCGCTCGCCGCCTAAGCCTGCTCGATCAACTCCCCCACCCTACGAGCGCGACCAGCTCGCCCGCCAGCGCGATGCGTTCACGAGCTAGTTGGCTGGTTTATCCTGCCGTGGTTGCCGGGCCTCGCCGCGTTCATCCGGTGATATTGGCGAATTCACCAGCGCGTGGCCCGCAAGATCCAGCGCCGCATTGACGAGATCGAGGCTCTGATGGGAGAGGGAC
Organism: Croceibacterium sp.; assembly: GCA_036519255.1. Lineage (GTDB taxonomy): Bacteria > Pseudomonadota > Alphaproteobacteria > Sphingomonadales > Sphingomonadaceae > Croceibacterium_A. Next base: position 24,729 of record DATDLP010000013.1, on the reverse strand, counting down.
GTTGAAGCGGATCGCAGCGATAGTGGGGCTTTCGATCATGGCGATTTCGGCCCCTGCTGCGGCGCAGACCGTGGTCGGAGACTGGCATGGCACGCTCGACGCAGGCGGAACCAGGCTGCCGCTCGCGGTGCACATCCAATGGAGCCCGGACGACGAGCTGACCGGCACGCTGGACAGCCCCAGCCAGGGCGTCAACGGCATGCGGATCGACGAAATCTCCAGGGATCCCGGCGTGCTCGCGTTCACCGTGCCGACGGTCGGCGGAAGCTATGACGGCAGGTGGGATGCGCAGGCCGGGCGCTGGAAGGGCGAGTGGAGGCAGGGCGGGACTGCGCTGGCGCTCGACTTCGAGGCCGGGCTGCTGCCCGAAACCGAGGTCGCCGCGCCTGCCCCGCTGCCGCAGGACTGGGCGATCCCCGGCGACGAGGCGATCGCGCGGCTGATCGACGAGCGCAACGCGTTGCGCGCCGGGCAGGGCATGGTCGTGGGGGTGCTCGAGGCGGATGGCGAGCGAATCATCGCTCGCGGACCGGCCGGCGCGGCGGCGTTCGACGGTGCCTCGCTGTTCGAGATCGGGTCGATCAGCAAGGTGTTCACGGCGCTGCTGCTCGCCGACATGGCCAACAAGGGCGAGGTCTCGCTCGACGATCCGGCGGCGAAGTACCTTCCCGCCGGACATCGGATGCCCGAGCGCGGCGGACGGCAGATCACCTTGCGCAACCTGTCGCAGCACACCTCGGCGCTGCCGCGCGTGCCGGACAACATGCCGAGGGGCGACCCCGAGGACCCTTATGCCGACTACACCGAGGAGCAGCTGCTGGCGTTCCTCGACGGCTACGAGCTGACGCGCGACATCGGCGTGCAGCACGAATACTCGAACCTCGGGGTCGGGCTACTCGGCTATCTGCTCGGACGTGCAGCCGGCAAGGACTACGAGACTCTGCTTGCCGAGCGGATCACCGGCCCGCTCGGGATGGGCGATACGGTGGTGACGTTGCGGCAGGGAGCGCCGCTCGTGCAGGGCCACGACGTGTACATGCGGCCCGCGAAGCCGTGGGACCTGCCGACTCTGGTGGGAGCCGGCGGCATCCGCTCGAACGCCGACGACATGCTCAAGTTTGCCCGTGCAGTCCTCGACCCGGCCTCTCCGATCGCCGACGCGGTAGCGACCACGCTCGCGAACCGGTTCGACCTCGGCAGCACCGCTGCGCAGCAAGCGCTTGGCTGGGGTGTCTCGCGCCCGGGCCCGGCACGCGAGCTGATCTCGCACAGCGGCGGGACGGGCGGCTACCGTTCGACGCTGGTGCTCGAGCCTTCGCGCAAGCGCGCGGCGGTGGTGCTGATGAACAGCGCGGTCGAGCCTTCGGCGACCGACTTTGCGATGCATCTGCTGGTGGGATCGCCCCTGGCCCGGGCGCAGCCGGTGCCGCCGGCGCGGACGGAGGTGACGCTGCCGCAGGCCGAGCTCGAGCGAGTGGTCGGCCGCTACGACTTCGGCGCCGGCATCGAGTTCGCGGTGACGCTCCAGGGCGGCGTGCTGGTCGCGCAGCGACAGGGTGCGGTGACCGGCCAGCTGCTGCCGCTGTTCGCCGAGGCACCCTTGCTGTTCTTCCTCAAGGCTGCGGATGTGCGGGCGCGCTTTACCACCGACGACAGCGGCATCGTGACAGGCGCGGTGTTGACGCTGGGCGGGCAGGAGCTGAGCGGGACGAAAGTGGCGCCTTGAAAGGGGGGGCGCGTGCCCCCTTCCCCCGCACGGGGGAAGGGGAGAGGCCGCCGAACAGCGTTATGCGGCAACCCGCTGCGCCTGCCGCTCGAGCATCACCTCGGCGATCTGGATCGCGTTGAGCGCGGCGCCCTTGCGCAGATTGTCGCCGACCACGAACAGCGCGAGGCCGTGCGCGACCGTGCGGTCCTTGCGCACTCGGCCGACGAACACCGGATCGGCGCCGGTGGCGTCGAGCGGGTTGGGGACCGCGGTCACCACCACGCCCGGCGCTTGGCTGAGCAGCGCGAGCGCCTGCTCGGGCTCGAGCGGGCGCTCGAACTCGACGTTGAGCGACAGCGCGTGGCCGGTGAACACCGGAACGCGCACGCAAGTGCCCGACACCGCCAGCGCTGGCAGGTCGAGGATCTTGCGGCTTTCGTCGCGCAGCTTGAGCTCGTCCTCGGTGTAGTCGTCCTCGCCGAGCACGTAGTTGAGCGGCACGACGTTGAAGCCGATCGGAACGGTCCACTTGCGGGGCTCGCCCAGGTCGACCGAGTCACCCTGGCGCGCGAGCTTGTCGCTCTCCGCCGCGCCGGCGACGATCTGCTCGTGCAGCACCTGCACGCCTTCCATGCCGCCGCCCGAGACCGCCTGATAGGTGCTCGCCACGATCCGCGTCAGGCCCGCCGCGTCGTGCAGCGGCTTGAGCACCGGCATCGCCGCCATCGTCGTGCAGTTGGGGTTGGCGACGATCCCCTTGGGCAGCACGTCGAGCGCCTCGGGGTTCACTTCGGACACCACCAGCGGCACCTCGGGATCGCTGCGCCAGGCCGAGCTGTTGTCGATCACCACCGCGCCCGCGGCCGCCGCGACCGGCGCGAGCTTCTTCGAGGTCGAGCCGCCGGCCGAGAAGAACACCACGTCGAGCCCGGCGAAGTCGGCGGTCTCGGCGTCCTCGACCACGACCTCCCGGCCTTCGAACACAATCTTCGAGCCCGCTGAGCGGGCGGAGGCGAACAGGCGCAGCGAGGCGAGCGGGAACTGCCGTTCGGCGAGCAGCTCGCGCATCATCCCGCCGACGAGGCCGGTCGCGCCGACGATGCCGACGTTGGGCCGGGCGGGAAGGGTACGGGTATCGGTCATGGCACTACGTCTCCTGTTGGCGGAGGCGCGGGACCGGGTTTCGTGAGAAGACCTGCCCCGCGTTCTCCGCAGGGCTTGGTCGGGGTGTCCGCTAAACCGGCACGACCCTGACCGCCCCGCGAGTGCGGGTCGGTTTCGGGGTGGTAATAATGTTGCTGGTGCTGGACATCGCGGGCGCCCTTAGTGTTGCTTGGCGCGGTTGTAAACAGCCGATCGTTAACGCGTTCCGGCGCGACGATTTCGCTCGATACCCACACTCGTCATCCCGAACGTGTCAGAGCGAGGGAGGAACTCTCTTGCAAACCTAAACCGTTCGTCCCGAGCACAGTCGAGGGATTGCTTCGAGCGAAGCCGAGAAGCTGCGGATAGCGCAAGGCCTCGGACTCGCTCGGCCGGGGTCCCTCGACTGCGCTCGGGACGAACGGATGAGGGATAGCCATGACGCTCGGAACCGGTTTCGCCGCTCAACGAAGGCAAATCGGAGTGCAGGATGCGGGGCGCCGCTACCGCACCTTCTCGGGCCCGAGCGCGGGATCCAGATCGCGCGGCCGGACGAGGTGGACCAGCGTGCCGCAGCCTGGCTTGCAATCGGCCCAGCGGTCGATCGCCAGCTCGAGCACCGCGAACGTCGCAGTCGGGTATTTCTCGGCGGCGATGTCGAACAGGTCGTTCTCGTTCTCGTCGGCGACGAGATCGAAGATCAGCTCCTGCAGCCCCGGGTTGTGCCCCGCAAGCAGCACCGCGGCAGGCTCCCCCTCGATCATCTGCAGCAGCTCGATCAGCGCGTCGCTGTCGGCGAGATAGACGCGCTCCTCCCAGCGGGTGGGGAGCTTGAGCCGCGTGGCATCGATCGTGCGCCGCACCCGCTCGGCCGGGCTCGCCAGCAGCAGGTCCCAGGCCGCCCCGTGCGCACGAATATGCCCGCCCATGATCGCGGCGCCGCGCCGGCCGCGGTCGTTGAGCCCGCGGTCGTAGTCGCGCAGCGACATGTCGTCCCAGTCGGATTTGGCGTGGCGCAGCAGGCCGAGCAGTTTCACAGATCCCGCTCCTCTTCGCGCGCCGGGTGCGCGCTTTCGCCCCCGGTCGAGAAAACACCTGCGGCCACGCGTTGTAAAGCCTCGTCCAGCGTCAGCCGGCGTACCGGGGTGCCCGGCGGGAACGCGCTGAGCAGGCGGCTGGGGAACGCCGGCGAGAGCACCACGAAATGCCCCGAGTCCTCGGCCGAACGGATCAGCCGGCCGAACGCCTGCGCCAGCCGCGCGCGGATCAGGCGGTCGTCGTGCGCACCGCCGCCGCCCGCCGCGCGGCGCGCGCGATGGAGGATCGAGGGCTTGGGCCACGGCACCTGCTCCATCACCACGCAGCGCAGGCTGTGGCCGGGCACGTCGACCCCGTCGCGCAGCGCATCGGTACCGAGCAGGCTAGCCTTGGGATCGTCGCGAAAGATGTCGACCAAGGTGCCGGTGTCGATCGGGTCGACGTGCTGCGCGTAGAGCGGCAGCCCGGCGCGGGCGAGCCGGTCGGCCACGCGACCGTGGACCGCGCGCAGCCGGCGAATCGCGGTGAACAGCCCGAGCACGCCGCCCTCGCAGGCCTCGATGATCCGGGCATAAGCCCCGGCGAGCGCGGCGAGATCGCCCTTCGCCACGTCGGTGACGATCAGCACTTCGGCGCGGCTGGCGTAGTCGAACGGGCTCTCGGCGCTGGCGAGCAGCGGCGGCCCGTCGAGATGCAGCACGCCCGAGCGGGCGAGCGCGGCGTTCCAGTCCTCGCCATCACGCAGCGTGGCGCTGGTCAGCATGACGCCGTGCGCCGGCTCGAGCACGACTTTGGCGAACGGCTTCATCGGGTCGAGGAAGTGCCGGTGCAGCCCGATGTCGAACTCGCGCGCGTCGGAGCGCTCGACCGCGAGCCAGTCGACGAAGTCGGGGTCGGCCGGCCCGCCGAGCCGGTCGAGCAGCGCTTCCCACGCGGCCAGCGTATCGATCCGCCAGGCGAGCGAATGCCGCGCGCCCTCGATCCGCGCGCGCCCGGCGCCGTCGAGCCAGTCGGGCCCGTCCTCGACCAGCGCCTCGAGCCGCACGCCGAGCCGGATCAGCGGCTGGCGGATCGCGGCGAGCGCCGAGGCGGCCTGCTGCGCCAGCTCGACGAAGTTGCCGTCGAGCTGCGCCGCCTCGGTCTCGATCCCGTAGCCGGCTTCCTGCCCGCCGCTCTCGTCGCGCGCGTAAGTCACCGCGCGCACCGCGCCGAGCAGCGTCTCGATCGGGCCGAACGGGTTGCCTTCGGCCAGTCGGGCGATCCAGCCGTCGCCGGGCAGCGCCTCGGCGGCCTCGCGCGCCTGCGCGATCGCCTTGCCGCCGGCCTCGTCGTAGCTCGCGACGTCGGCCAGCCGCGCGGCGAGCCCGCGGCGCCGCCCGCGCGAGCCTTTCTCGGGCCCGACGATCCAGCGCTTGAGCTCGATCGCCTCCTGCCCGGTCAGCGCGGCGGCAAAGGTGCTGTCGGCGGATTCAAACACGTGGTGGCCCTCGTCGAACACGATCCGCGTCGGGCGCTGCCCGTCGCGACCGCGCGCGGCGTTGACCATGACCAGTGCGTGGTTGGCGATCACCAGGTCGGCTTGGAGCGATGCCCGGGTGGCGCGCTCGATGAAGCACTTCCGGTAGTGCGGGCAGCCGGCATAGACGCATTCGCCGCGCTGGTCGGTCAGCGAGCGGATCGCGCGGTTGCGGAACAGCGTGCCGAGCCAGCCGGGCAAGTCGCCGCCGATCATGTCGCCGTCCTGCGACCAGGCCGCCCAGCGCGCGACGAGCTGCGCGAGGATCGCAGCGCGCCCGCCGAAGCCGCCTTGCAGCGCGTCCTCGAGGTTGAGCAGGCACAGGTAGTTCTCGCGCCCCTTGCGCACCACCACCGGCCGCGTGCCGTCGGCGCGCGTCTCGGGCCAGGCGCGGCGGCTTTCGCGGCGCAGCTGGCGCTGCAGGTTCTTGGTGTAGGTCGAGACCCACACCGTGCCTTGCGCCTTCTCGGCCCACAGCGAGGCCGGAGCCAGGTAGCCGAGCGTCTTGCCGATTCCGGTGCCGGCTTGCGCGAGCAGCATGTGCGGCACCCCGCGCCGGCCGCGCGGGGCGAACACGCGGCCGGCCTCGCGCGCATAGCTGCGCTGGCCTTCGCGACGCTCGGCGTGATCGCCGGTGAGCTGCGCGAGGCGGGTTTCGACCTCGTCGCCTGCCAGCTCGACTTGCGCCGGCTGCGGGCGCTCGGGGACCTCCTCCCATTCGGGGAGCTTCGAAAAAAGCCACTTCTCGGCCCGCTCGGGCCGGCGGACGTGCGGCGCGACCACCGGCGCCCACGGCCAGCGCAGCCGCGCGAGCGACTGCAGTGCGCTCCATGCGCCTTCGCGCTCGGGCCACGCCTCGCTCTCGCACCGTTCAAGCAGCGCGCCGGCGGCGTCCTGCAGCAGCGCGGGCACCGCATCGTCGCCGGCCGGCTCGGTCAGCCCGAGCGCGTGCGCAAGTCCCTTCGGCGTCGGCACGCAGAACCGCGCCGGGTGCACGAACGCGAACAGCTCGAGCAGATCGAGCCCCGACAGGTCCGGATAACCCAGCCGCGTCGCCACCAGCGGCGCGTTGAGCATGAGCAGCGGCGTGTCCGCCGCGGCCACGATCGCATCGCCCTTGCCCGTTCCGCGCGTCGGCCCGCGGGCGCTGCGCAGCCAGGTTCCGGCATGGCTCGCGTGGAGCGCGGGAAGGGCAACCGAGGGCATCGCGCGGTCTTGCTGGAGGGGGAACGAAAAGTAAACGCGGGTGCGCTCGGCAAGCGGCGCTTTTCCCGAGTCGCACGCTCGGCCGGAGCGCGTCAAGGCAACGACTCGCCGCGTTAACCTTTCGGCCCGTCCCGCACGCCAGGACATTAAACTTAATGAAAACAAGGTTATGACGGGGGTGCATTAAAAAACATGCGGGAACGCGGCGCCCGGGCGAGCAGTTTTTGCTTGGCTATGACCCACACGACACACTCGCTTCGCCTGGCCAGTACCGCGATTGCCGCGGTGCTCGCCCTGACCTCAACCGCGGCGTTGCCGCAAGACCCGGCGGCTCCGTTTCCGACGGCGTCCACGCCGGTGCCCCAGCCGGTGATCGTCGTGCCCGACATCCCGGTGCCCGCAGCCTCGCCCGAGCCGATGATCCAGCCGCGGATCGTGTTGCCGACCGAGTTGCCCCAACCGACCGCTGTGACTCCGCCGGCGGCCGTTCCGAATCCCGAAGCGCTTCCAGCCGCTCCGGCGGCCCCGGTGCGGACCCGCGCCCCGGCAGCCGGGCGCGCCGTGCCGGCTCCCGTAACCCCGACCGCGGTCGATGCGCCGGCCGATACGGTCGAGACGGTGGCGGCCGACCTGCCGGCTCCCATCGTGCAAGAGCCCGTGGCACCGGTTGCCGTCGTCGAAGACGCTGCGCCGGCGCCGCTGAACAACGACCTCGGAATTCTCGCGCTGATCCTCGGCGGCCTCGCGGCCATCGCGCTGGCGATCTGGGGCTTCATCGCCATCGGTCGCCGCAAGCCGATCACCCGCCGCGCCGAGGCCCGTCTGGCCGAACGCCCGACGCCGGTCGTGCCCAAGCCCCTCGTGGCGCCGCAGGCTGTGATCGCGCCCGAGCCAGCCCCCCAAACGGCCGTTGTCGAGCGCGAAGGCAGCTTCGCCCCGCGTGTGCAGCCGATCTTTGCCCAGCGTTCGGGCACGACGAGTGGCGGCCTGCCGCACGCCGGCGCCTCGGTCGCCTTGCCGCGCGAGCTGCCGGCCAACGCCGAGGATCGCCACGCGCTGTTCGAGCGGATGGTCGACGCCAAGCCCGACCGCGCAAACCCGTTCACCGATCGCAAGGCGCGGATGAAGCGGGCCCGGCTGATCATGCAGTCGCTCGGCCGCGACTTCGGTGAAGCCAAGCCGTGGATCGACCTCAGCCAGTACCCGAACAACTGGCCGGAACTGGCGGCACAACGACACGCCGCTGCCTAATCCCCTCAGGCAGCCAAGCGAGGGGCGGCTCCTTCCTCCCGGGAGCCGCCCCTTTCGCTATGCGCCGCTCAGCTCGACCGCGGCATGCACTGCCAGCTGGCGGTGTCGTTCGCGTCTCCCGTCCCGCGATAGCGCGCGACGTTGGGCCAGGCGCAATGCGGACGGGTGAGCGAGCCGTTGGCCTTGGTGCCGATCAGCACGTCGGGCGCCTGTCCGGTCTCGTCCCACTCGGCCAGCGCGTCGAGCACGCCGACCTGGTCCGCGCCGGGGCCGCCCGCGCAGTGGCCCACGCCGGGGTAGAGGAAGTACCGCGCCTGGCTGCTCGCCGCGGGTGCGCGCGCGAGCACCGCCTTGAAGTAGTCGTTGGTCGCGACCGGGCTCGGCCCCGGATCGCTTTCGCCGTGCCACAGCAGCAGCTTGCCGCCACTGCGGAAGAACGGGCGCAGGTCGGGGTCCTTGGCCTCGTAGATTCGCGCGAACTCGCTGCGGCGCACGGTCATGACCTGGTCGAGGGTCAGCGCGGCGAGCGTCGGCGGCGGATCGAACATCAGCGGCAGCAGCCCGCCGAGCCCGCCGCCGTTGCTCGGGTCCTTCCCGTCGCCGGCGGTGCCGACGAACGCCGCCCAGCCGGCCTCCCCGCCGCGGCTCATCGGCAGCATCGCCCATTCGCCGTCGGGCGCGCGAACGCCCTCGTAGGCCGCGCGCAGCGCCGCGACTTGCGGCGCGCTCAGGCAGCTGTCGGACTTGCCGGCGGTGCACAGCAGCTCCGCCGGATCCCACCGGCACTGGCGCGGGTCGTTGATCAGGCCGTCCTTGAACCCGTCGGTGGCATCGCACGCCTCGAGCGCGGCGCCCTGCGCCAGCTGCAGGTCGGTGGCGCTGAAGCCGCCGCCGTCCTTCGCGAACGTCTGGCCGCGCAGCACCGCGCTGGTCTGCGTCTGCAGCGTGTAGACCGGCGCGCCGGCGCTGATCGCATCGAAGTCGTCGGGGTAACGCTGGGCTTCCATCAGCCCCATGCGGCCGCCGGTCGAGCAGCCCTGGTAATAGGCGCGGCGGTGCGGCTGGCCGTAGTACGCGGAGACCAGCGCCTTGCCCGCCACGGTCGTCTCGTGGATCGCGCGGTAGCTGAAATCCTTCGCCTGCTCCGGATTGGCGGCCCACGCGTTGTCCCACACATTGCCGATCGGATGGCCGCCGTCGGTCTGCAGCGTGGCATAGCCCTTGCGCAGGCCTTCGGACGCGGTCTGCAGCGCGATGTTGCCGATCCAGCCGCCGCCACCGAACGTGAGCACCTTGCCGTTCCAGCTCGCCGGCAGGCGGTACACCACGCCGATGTTCGACCCCGCGACCGGCGAGAGATTGGCGGTGACCTCGCAGAAGCCCGGCAGGCCGTTGGCTTCCTCGACCCACTTGCCGCTCGCGGTGGTGGCACCGAGCATCGCCGGTGTCACCGTGGCGCAGCGGTCGGCACCGGCGAGCGCAGGGAAGCTGGCGGGGCTGGGGCCTTCGCTGGCTTGCTGCGCGGTGCAGCCGGCGACCAGGGCGGCCAGCCCGGCGGTGAGCAAGTATTTCGGTGCGACCATCTGTGCTTCCTCTCTCTCTTGCCTCAACTCGTCGTTGCGAGTGAAGCGGTTGCGCAGCAGGCCCGCAGGGCGAACCAACCCACGGCAGTCTGGCACCGCCCTGGATTGCTTCCGTCGCTACACTTCCCGCAATGACGCGTCACGGAGTCTTCAGGCAAGCGTCGCGCTCGCGATCCTCCACCCGTCCTTGCCCTTGATAAACGCGGTCGCGAGCGTGCGCCGTTCCTCGTGGCGGTGGCTGCCGTGGCCCTCGAAGCGGGCCATCTGCTCGAGCGTCGTATCCCCGGTGAATGCGGTTTCGCGCTCGACGCGGCAGGCGCAGCGCGCGGTGGCGCTGAGGCCGTCCTCGGCCAGCGCCAGCTCGGTCTCGTGCCCGAGGTCCTCGGCGATCGCGCGCAGCCCTTCGCCGAGATCGACCGAGCCCGACGAAGCGATGAACTCGCCGCAATCGCCCGCGCCGTTGAGGTGGCGCAGGAACTTGCGCTGCAGCGCCTCGATCGCGCGTTCGTCCTCGAGCCGGGCGAGCTTCGCGCGGCTGTCGTCGCCGGCCAGCGCCGCCACCGGCGCGGCCATCGCCAGCGGCGCGGCGACGAGCGAGCCGGTCTTGAGGAACGAGCGGCGGTCGGTCGATAGTGTCTCGCTCATGGCTTGGTCCTCCACGCATCCGGTCCGAAGAATTTGCCGACCTCGAACTTGCCCGCATGCCGCGCGGGCGCGCCGACCGCGCTCATGCTCAGGCCGTTCTTGCCGCAGTGATAGCCGATGCCCGCGTCGTGCATGGTGCGCATGTTGAGCAGCAGCGTGCCGAGCGTGCCGTTGCACGCTTCCTCGCACCAGCGCGCGAAGTAGAGCTGGTCGCGGATCTTCACGAAGTCGCCGGTGCCGCTCCACTCGGTGCCGAAGTGCCCGGTCGCCGCGTTGGGGATGATCCACGAGGTCGTGTTCGGCGTCGAGTACAGGTGCATCGAGTTGAGGCCCGGCGCGTACTCCCAGGTGAACGCCCGGCCGAGCAGGTCGCGCGTGCGCTCGTGCCGCCGGTTGCCCGGATCGGGGATGCCCTGGCCGACCACCTTGCCGAACAGCGTCTCGGCGCCCGCCTCGTTGGCGAAGTACGGCGTGTTGAGGAACCCGTGGTAGTTGGTCGCCAGCCCGGCATCGAGGTCGGCCACGACGATGTGCCCGTCGTGGTTCGTCGTTCCCGCAAGCAGGTGCCCGAAGATGAACGCGCCGGGCATCACCTCCCATGCGTTGTAGCGCGCTTCGGTCCACCCGCCGCCGTCCCTGCGCCACTTGAGGCTGTCCGCGGAGGTGAACTCGTAGTCCATCCGCGGCCCGCCGTCGTAGTGGACCGCGAAGCTCTTGCCCGCCAATCCCGGGCTCGGCGGAGTGCCGTTCCCGGCCATCGGGCTCGGCCGGTCGAAAACGTGCGTGTTCGCCGCCACCGCGGCGTTGACCTCGGCCGGGGTCATCTTTTCCATCGTCGCGACCGGGCGATAGATTCGCCGCTCGCCTTTCTTGGCGTTCTCGATCGGGATCGGGCTGGCGGTGAAATCGCCGAGCTTCTGGAACCGCGCGTTCTGGCCGAGCCATTCGGCGGTGCCCTTGTACATGTAGTACTCGAGCTCGTCCGCCCCATTGAACCCGAGGCGCACGCCGACCGACTGCAGCCGGTTCGAATCCACCAGGTACATCTGCAGCATGCCCGAGAACTCGGCCTCGACCCTGGCAAACAGGTAGAGGTCCTCGGTCAGCTGGATGTAATCGGCCGGCGCCGAATAGCCGCGCGCGTCCTTGAGCCGATCGAGGTCGACCCAGTGGGTGTAGGTGTACGAGCAGTAGTACTCGATCGTGCGGATCCCGGTGTCCTCGGTCCAGGCATAGCCGCGACCTTCCATCCGGATCGTCGGCGTGTGCCGCTCGGTCGGCGCCGGGCCGTCGCCGCTTTGCGCGTAGCCGTGCCACACCGCGCGGTTGATCTCGCGCGTGTGCGGGGAAGGGCCGCCGCCCCACCACAGCTCGAACACGGTGGCGAGGTTGTTGTGCCGGTCCCAGGCGATCGCCCAGGCCTTGGTGCTGTTTGGCACGACGTGGCTGATCAGCGTCACATGGTCGAGCGTCAGCGCGCCGTAGCCGCCGGTCGCGCCGTCGAAGGTAACCTGGTTGCCCTGGCCGAACTGCCAGGTCAGCGTGCCCGCGCCATCGGTCACGATGCGCAGCACGGTGCCGGCGAGATCGGTTTCGAGCCCCCCCTTGCTGCCCGGTCCGGCCTGCGCGGCTGGGGCGAGCTTGGCCTGGATCTGCGCCTCGCTCAGCTGGGTGTACGGATACCGGAACAGCGGTACGTCCGGATAGGCCTGCAATGCCATCCCGTGTCTCTCCCTCATTTTTCTTTGCGGACTACCTGCCACAGCGAGGCGTCAGCGCAAGCGGGGAAATCGGAACTATTTCTTGCATGCGGCAGCTATAGGCGCCGCAGCAACGACGCCGCGATTTGCGGTGGTCGTGTAGCAAGCACGAGGAAGTCCCGCGCAGATGCGCGGCTACTACTCCTCCACGGGTTTCGAAACGACGCGGATCTCCACCGGGTCTTCCGTCAGGAACCGGCGCGCTTGGGCCTGGAGATCCGCTGGCATGATCGCGGCGAGCACCGCGTCGCGTCGCCGCCGCCGATCGAGATGATCGGGATTGCGGTGCGCCCGCGCCACGATCGAGGACCAGCTTCCATTCTGGGTCTGCTCTGCTCGCATGCCTTCCTGGATCGGCTGGCGTGCTCGCTGGAGCAAATCGGCGGAAACCTCCGCACCCACCAGTTCCGCGGCGATCGAACGCATGATGCCGGTTGCGGCTTCGAGCCGTGCAGGATCGACCGAGGCAAGCGTGCCCAGATAGCCGAAATCATCATCCTCCGGCGTGGAATAGGCGACCGCCTGCGGTGTGTAGGTGGCGCCGAGGCTCTCCCGCAGCGTTTCGGTGAGCCGGATCTGGAAGACCTGCGCCAGCACGGCTCGCTGCAGTTGTCCGGCAAGGTCGCTGCCGTCGTCGGTCGGCCATGCCAGCGCGACCATCGCCTGGTCGGCGGGACCGCTGTGGTTGAGGATCAGCGGCCCGCGCTCCGTGGTAAAGCGCGGCGGGTTTCCCGCTGTTGCCGGCGTGGGATCGCGCGGCGGGAGCGCGCCGAGCGTGCGTGCAAAGGCGGCGATGGCGGTGTCCTCGTCGAAATCGCCGACCAGCCCGACATCCACGGCGCCGTGGAGCAGTTGCGGTTCGATCGTCGCCCGTAATTCATCGAGCGAACGCTGTGTGAGGGCCATGGGATCGGCCGCGCCGAACCGCCCGTCACCGCCCGCGAGGAGATGATTCAGCGCCAGCGAGAGCAATCGTTGCGCGGTGGAAGCGGTGCCCTGAGCTAAGACAGGCGCCGCGCCCTGCCATTGCGCCTGAGTTTCCGGTCGGAAGCCACTGGCAGCCAGTCGCGCGGCGAGCAGCTTGAGCTGCAGCTCTACGTCTTGCGGTGTGGTCGTGCCCGCCGCGATCAGCGCGTCGGTACCGGGCGCGAAGGCGAGCGAGACCTGGCGGCCGGCCAGCAGGCGCCGCAATTCATCGATGCCGTGCGCTTGCAGCCCGTCGAGCGCCATCGTCATGCCCATCATCTGCGGCAGGCCCGGCTTGTCCTTGGGAAATCCCGCGAGTCCGTTGCCGACGTGCATCTGGAAGGCGATGCGCGCGGGCTCGAAATCGGTCCGCTTGAGATTGAGCCGCGTGCCGTTCGCGAAGGCGATGCTGCGGATAGCCAGGTCGGCAATCCGCGTGTCGGACATCACTGCGCCCGCCGGGCCAAAATCATCATAGGCAAAGCGGACCGCATCGCCCCCTTGGACGGGCGCAGCCACTGCTACCCTTCCGCTTTCGGCGAACGCTGCCGCAACGGCTTCGTCGCCGCCTTCGATCGCGCCCTTGGTCGACACGTGCACCAGGTCGACCCCGCTGACCCAGGCCTGGCGGAAGGCCTCGGTCACGCTCGCGGGGGTGATGCTGTCGGCGATGTCCCGATAGGCCTCAAGCGACGCGGCAGGCGCCACGGGCACGCCGTCGCTCAGCGATGCTTGCGACAGCAACTGGGCTTTCAGGCTACTCGGCATCGCCGGCCATTGCGCGGCAAGATTCTCGAAGCTTGCCGCCAGGTTGGCCTTGGCTTCGGTGACTTCGGCTAGCGTGAAGCCGTGTTGCAGCGCACCTCGCAACTGCTGCTCGGCCATCATCGCCGCCGCGCGCCATTGGCCGTCCTTCGCTCCCACCGAGACGCCGGCGATGTTGGCGCTGCGGAACAGATCCTGGATCGCGGCCTGGCCGCCGAGCGACGGGCTGTCCGCGCCGCGCGAAAGCTCCACCAGGCGGTTGCTCAGCGCCCGCGCTGCGACCGCGCGCAAAGCCCTCTCGCGCTGCTCGGCGAGGCTGTTCGCAGGTGGGGTGTAGGGGCTGACCGACAGCAACTCGACCGCTTCGGGAATCGACGGATCGGAGAAAGTATCGACGGCAGCCTGGCGCGGTGCACTCGGCGTTACAAACGGCTGCCGCGACTCGCCCGCGCCGCGCCAGTCCGCGAAATGCCCGACGATCCGGACTTCCATTGCGGCGGGATCGAAGTCCCCGACGATCACCAGCGTCGCATTCTCCGGCCGGTAATAGGCCTGGTAGAATGCGCGCAGCCGATCGGCAGTGAGCGTGTCGAGACCGTCCAGCTCGCCGGCCATGCGTTCGCCCAGCCGGCCGCCGGGCACGGCCGCCGACAGCAAGTCGGCTGTCCGCCGGCGCTCCGGCGTGTCGCGCGCCCGGTGCTCGCTGGCGAGCACGCCGCGCTCACAGTCCACCGCATCGCTGGGGAGGGTCAGCTCGGACGCGGTTTCGCGCATGATCGTGAGCGCGGCTTCGACCGTCGCCTCGTCGGTGCGGGGCAGGTTCAGCAGGTAGCTCGTGTGCTCAAAGCCGGTCTCGGCATTGGCGTCGGGGCCGAACGCCAGCCCGAGACGCTCGAGCATCGGCACCAGTTGCCCTTCAGGGATGCTGCTCGAGCCGTTGAAGGCCATGTGCTCGAGGAAGTGCGCGAACCCGGCTTCGTCATCACGCTCGTCGCGCCGGCCGGCGTCGATGGTGAACCGAATCGCCGCACCGCCGCTCGGCATGGTGTTGCGCGCCAGCGCGTAGCGCATGCCGTTCTCCAGTCGGCCGAACAGGACACCGGGGTCAGCCCGCAGGTCGTCGCTGCGGATCTGCCAGGCCCGGACGCCGGCCGCGGCGTCCTGTGCCCGCGCCGGCCCTGCGTCGGCCAGCAGGATAGCGGCAAACGCGAGCGAGGGGGCGATGGTGCGAGCACTCGACGTGGCAGACTCCCACAGGGTCGGGCGGCTCGAGAGATTCTCGTGCCCACAGGTTGGTTGTCAGGGGTGGATCAGGCGCTGTTCCAACGCACGGGGACCAGCGGCCAGAGTTGGTAGGGGCCACGCGACCGCCTGAGCTGGAGCACGCAAGCGCCGAAGCCGACGATCAGCGCGAGCGCCGAGGCCGACGCAACCCACGGCGTGACGGTGTCGGTGCCCCCGGGCAGGGTTGCCGCGATCAGTGCGACCGCGCCCAGCAAGCTGCCGGCCATGGTCACAGCGATTCCCGTCAGCAGGACCTGCGCCGTCGTGGTGGACCGCAGCATGCCGGCCAGCAAGGCGTAGGCGAGCGCCAGCGCAACCAGCGCACCAGTTGCAACCTGGCCAAGCCACATGGACGGCGCAGCGACCTCGACCGGTGTGAGGGCGAAGGCGACAGGCAGGAAGCCGAGCAGCGCGCAGTAGGCCGGGGTGAGCAGGACCAGCAATTCACCACCCGGTAGGCACAGAACCGTCCGGCGCTGCCGCATCAGCAGCAGCGAGCTTGCCGCGGCCGCGAAGGCTCCGGTCAGCGCCGGCCCGGCCCACGCCTGAGCGAACGCGGAGCGCAGGGGCGGGGGCGGCACGGCGCCCGGCCGATGCCCGACCTCGGCGAAGGGCATCAGCTCGAGCACGATCAGGCCGCTGATCACCACGAAGCCCGCCACGGCCAGCGAACGCGTCGTTTCCCTGCTGAAGTGACCGCTCCAGCCGCTCAGCCGCAGCCGTTCGTGCCAGGCGTGCAGCTCCGTGCGGTCCCCGGCGAGTGGCGGATCGAGCCGGGCGAAGCGGGTGCTCAATGGCAGCAGGGCAGCCCCGACAGCAAGCGTGGCAAGGGTCGCGAACACGCCCAAGCCCTCGGGCGCTTCCACGCTGCCGGCGACGAGGGCACCGCCGATCAAAAGGATCCCGATCATGCAGACCATCAGCCAACCGGCCGGCTTGCGTCCACTCACCGTCAGGAAACGGCTGCGCGTTTGCGGCCATTGTCCGAACACGATTGTCGCGCCAGCCATGCCTTGGGTAAGCAGCCCCTGCAGGCCGAACAGCGTCAGCAAATGGTTCGCGTCGAGGGATCGGTCGCCGATCCGCAGCAGCAGCGCCGCAAGCAAGCAGCTGACCAGATCGAGCAGCAGCGGGATCACGCCAACCAGCAGCCAGGCCGCCGCACCGCGTTCGTCTCGCGAAACCGGCAGCCGGTGCCACCCGGCATTCGCCGGCCCGGTCCACGCAAACAGCAAATAGGTCAGCATCGCCAGCAGCAGGCCGCCGTGCGAGAGGGCGGGCTTGCTCCCGGATCCGAGCGCCGCGGCATTGTTGAGCGCAAGAAAGGCGACAAGTCCCAGCAACAGGGCCAGTTCGGTCCCCACGCTGCCGAGCCTGAGCGCGCCCAGCAGCCGCAAGCTGATCCGCCAGCGGATCGCCGGATCGCGCCGCTTGGTCATGCTAGCTCACCCGTCAGGCCGAGATAAACTTCCTCGAGCGTCATCGGCGCCCTCGCGATGATGTCCGCGGGATCCAGTTCGGCCGGTCCCGGGCTCGTCAGATCCGCCATCAGCCGCGCGCGCGAGCCGTCCTCGGCCAGCACGCGAAGCCCCGCGGGCAGGCGCGGGCGCAGCGCCCGAAGGCTGACGTCCCATTGCTCGAAGCGCTCGACCAGCAAGTCCATCTCGCCCTGCGCGACGAGCTTGCCGCGGCTCAGCAGCGCGATCCGGTCCGCCAGGCGCTCTAGGTCGCCCAACTGGTGCGAGGAAATCACCACCGCGCGCCCGAAGGTCTCGGTGTAGCGCAGCAGCTCGGCGAACAGATTCCTGCGCCCGGCCACGTCGAGGCCGGTGGTGGGCTCGTCGAGCAGCAGCGCGTCGGTGTCACGCGCCAGCGCCACGATCAGCGACAGCCGGGTCTTCTCGCCGAACGAGAGGCCGGCGATCTTCTTGCCCCGCTCGAGCTCGAACAGGTCCATCAGGCGCTGGCATTCTGCGGCGGACCATTCGGGGTAGAACCCCTTCAGGTAGTCGAGCGCGGAGCCGACCGTACCCCACGTGGTATAGCCGAGGTCGGGCGAGACGAAGCCGATCCGCCGCTTGATCGCCACCGCGTCGCGCGACTGGATCAGCCCGGCGATTTCGATGCGCCCGTGCTGCGCGCGGCCGAGGCCGAACAGCAGGTCGAGCAGCGTCGTCTTACCCGCGCCGTTCGGCCCGACCAGCGCGGTGATCGAGCCTTCCGGCACCGCGAGATCCAACGGCCCGAGCGCGAACCCGCCGACGCGATGCGCCAACCCGCGCACATCGACCACGAGCGCCGGAGTCTTCATTGAGCGATGTCCTCCTTGAGCAGGTCGCGCAGCAACTGGAACAGTTGCGGGTCGGCGAGATGCGCCTGGCGCGCGGCAACGATCGCCTGCCGCAACGCCGTTCGCACATCGGCGAGCACGTCCTTCCCCATCAGCGTCCTGGCCTCGGGCGCGACGAATGCCCCGACACCCTGGCGCGTGTAGATCACGCCGGCGCGTTCGAGCTCTGAATAGGCCCGCTTGACGGTGATAACGCTGACCAGCAGTTCCGCGGCCAGATTGCGCACCGACGGAAGCGCGTCGCCCGGCCAGAGCCGCCCGCCCGCGATCTCGCGCGCGACCGCCGCCACGATCTGCTCGTAGAGCGGACCCTCGGCCGCGCTCGATATCGGCCCGAATTGCAGATGCGGCGACTCACTTGGCATACTGTGTATGTATCATGTATGCACAGTTTGCCAAGCCGTTGTTTGCGCGGCTCTTCGCCGCGACCCACCCAGGTTAGGTTTGGAACGTCCCCCGACAAGCGAGGTTCGGTTCTGTACGCCCATCGTCTCGAAGGATCGCTCCCATGCAGCAACAGGAACAATTCCAGGACCCCGCGGAGGTGCGCGACGACGCGCCGCCGACCGCGGCCAAGGACCTCGATGCCGACCGTGCGCTGCTGGCGGAAAGCGTGACGATCAACCGCTCTGCGGAGGAGCTGTACGCCTTCTGGCGCGACCCGGAAAACCTGGTCCAGGTGATGGAGAACGTGGTCGCGATCGAGCCGCTCGGGCCCGACCGGTCGCGCTGGACGGTCAAGGCGCCGGCGGGGAACGAGGTGAGCTGGGAATCGGTCATCACCAAGGAGGTCCCAGGCTGCGAAATCACTTGGCAGTCGGCCGAGGGGGCGGACGTGGCCAACAGCGGCCGGATCGAGTTCCGCGACGCCGGCGCGCGCGGCACGGTGGTGCGCGCGGTGATCGCCTACGATCCGCCGGGCGGCGCCGTCGGGCGGATGATCGCCAAGCTGTTCCAGCGCGAGCCGCGCATCCAGACGCGGCGCGACCTGCACCGCTTCAAGCAACTGATGGAAGCCGGCGAGATCGCCACCTCTGCGCGCAACCAGCGCCAGCGAGAGGAGCGTAACGAGGAGCAGTACGAAACCATCGAGACGGAGCAGCAGGCATGAAAGCGATCACCTGGCACGGCAAGCACGATGTCCGCTGCGAGAGCGTCGACGATCCTGAGATCCTCAACCCGCGCGACGCGATCATCCGCATTACCTCGACCGCGATCTGTGGCTCCGACCTGCACCTCTACGATGGCTACATCCCGGGGATGAAGCCCGGCGACGTCCTCGGCCACGAATTCATGGGCGAGGTGGTAGAGATCGGCAGCGCGAGCACGCTCAGGAAGGGCCAGCGCGTGGTCGTGCCGTTCCACATCGCCTGCGGGCATTGCTACCACTGTGAGAAGAGCGATTTCTCGGGCTGCGAGAACGGCAACCCCGCCGACAAGCAGGACGTCACGCGGGAGCTTTACGGCCAGCCGATGACCGCGGCGTTCGGCTACAGCCACATGACCGGCGGCTATTCGGGCGGGCAGGCGGAATACGTGCGCGTGCCGTTCTCCGACTTCGGCCCGTTCGTGATCCCCGATGACAGCGTCGAGGACGAGAAGGTGTTGTTCCTGACCGATATCCTGCCGACCGGCTGGATGGGTGCGGAAAATGCCCAGATCGAGCGCGGCGACACCGTGGCGGTATGGGGATGCGGCCCGGTCGGGCTGTTCGCGGTGCAATCCGCGTTCCTGATGGGGGCCGAGCGGGTGATCGCGATCGATCATTTTCCGCACCGGCTCGAGCTCGCGAAGAAGTTCGGCGCGGAGACGATCAACTTCGAGCAGTCGAAGGTCTACGAGGCGCTGCAGGACATGACCGGCGGGATCGGGCCCGACGCCTCGATCGATTGTGTCGGTATGGAGGCGCACGGCGCCTTCGCCGACAACGTGATCGACCAGATCAAGGTCTCGACCTTCATGGGCACTGACCGCGCGCACGTGATCCGCCAGGTGATCATGGCGACGCGCAAGGGCGGGCGGGTGTCGATGCCGGGCGTCTATGGCGGGTTCGTCGACAAGTTCCCGCTCGGCGCGTTCATGCAGAAAGGGCTGACCTTGCGGACGGGGCAGACCCACGTGCACCGCTACGTCGAGCCGCTCTACACCGCGATCGCCGCAGGGCAGATCGATTCAACCTTCCTGATCAGCCACCGGATGCCGCTCGAGACGGGGCCGGAAGGCTACCGGAAATTCCACGACGAGCAGGACACCTACACCAAGATCGTCCTCAAGCCCGGGATGGCCGAAGCGCAGCGGCTGGCTGCCTGAGCTATTGCGAGAACGAATGGAGCAGCCATGACCCAACGAAAATTTGCGGTGATCACCGGAGCCTCCAGCGGCATCGGCCTCGAGTTGGCCAAGCTCGCTGCAGCGGACGGATTCGATCTGCTGCTGGCAGCCGATCGCAGCTTCGATGAAGCGATGGCCGCGCTGTCCGGCTTCGCGGTCGAGGTCGGATCGATCCAGGCCGATCTCGCAACCGACGAGGGCGTCGCGTGCCTGCTCGGGTTGGTCGGCGAGCGGCCGGTAGACGTGCTGGTGGCTAACGCCGGGCACGGGCTGGGACATGCGTTTCTCGAGCAGGATCCCAAAGACTGGCGCCACGTCATCGATTCCAACGTGACCGGCACCTTGCTCCTGCTGCAGCCGATCGTGCGGCGGATGGCCGCGCGCGGCGAAGGGCGCGTTCTTTTGACGGGATCGATCGCCGGCCACATCGCCGGGTCGTTCCAGGCGGTCTACAACGGCACCAAGGCGTTCGTGGACAGCTTCTCCGATGCGCTCGGCAACGAGCTCAAGGACAGCGGCGTGACCGTGACCTGCCTCAAGCCCGGGGCGACCGACACCGAGTTCTTCGCGCGTGCCGACATGCTCGACACCAAGGTGGGGCAGGCCAAGAAGGATGATCCCGCCGCCGTCGCCCGCACCGGGTGGGAGGCGATGCTCTCCGGCGAGCGCAGCGTGGTGCACGGGCTGCTCAACAAGCTGCAGGTCGCCGGCGCGAAGATCGCCGGCGGCGGCGTGGCGGCCGGAATGCACCGCAAACAGGCCGAGCCCGGCTCGGCCGAGGACAAATCCAGGGAGGAGCAGGCGCAGTGAGCGGAAAACGCGAACTGATCGATACCGGCAACGACAAGCGCTACGTCCGGCGCGACCACCAGGGGCGGTTCGACGAGGTCGAGGACGTCGGCCGCTCGCTAAGCCAGGACCGCAAGCGCGCGGCCATGAACACGAGCAAGCCGGGGCAGGGAGACCGGGGCGACCGCAAGTAGACCGGCGTTCTGCCGGCTTCTAGCCGATCCCCGCGAAAGTCACGATGGCGCGCGCAGGAAGTGCGCAAGACTCGTCAGCGCGTCCGCCAACCCGTCTTCATCCCGCTCCTCCCCGTTGAGCAACTGGCGGACCTTGTCCTCGGGCAGGCCATATCGCGCAGCGAGTTTGCGCACGCGGGCGTCGGGGGCTGGAGATGGTGGTTGCTGTGCCATATGTGTCGGTCGATGGGGAGGTTCGGTCGCCGAAGAGGGGCCGCCGAAGCGGCCCCCCGGAGTGATCAGCGGTTCTCGTCGGGCCGCTGGCTTTGCCCGCCACGGTCGCCGCCGCTTTGCTGGTCGCCCGATCCGTCCTGCTGGCCGGCCGAGCCGCCTTGCTGGTTCTGCTGGTCTTCGCTGTCGCGGTTCTCGCCCTGCTGGCCGGGCTGGGTTCCCTGCTGGCCCTGCTGGCCGGGCTGGGTTCCTTGCTGGCCTTGTTGGCCGGCGCCGTCCTGCTGATTCTGCTGGCGATCGCCGCTCTGTCCGCCGGACTGGTTGTTCTGGTTCATGGAGTTGTCCTCTTCCAAACCACCAAGCGTGGCAGAAGGACAACGGGATAAGAGGTGGGAGTTCCGCCATCCTAACCCTGATCAACACGTTTGCGCCGCCGTGACACTCAGGCGTCGGAGCGGCCGATCTCTATCGCATAGTGGATCGGCTTGAAGCTGCCGCCATTGGACGCATAGGCCGAGCACGCCGTAAGGCCGATGATCAGATCCATCTCCGCTCGCAGGACAATCGAGTCGCCCGCCCGGCTGGTCGGCGGCTGCACCGACACCCGCCCGTGGGGCCCGACCTGCACGTTCATGAACACATTGAACGCGCACGGGATCATGTCCGGCGCGATGCCGAAAGGTGCGAGCGCTTCGGCCAGGTTGCCGAAGCAGCCCCGGTGGACAGGCTGGTCGGGATAGAAATGCCGGAAAGTCGCCTCGCTGCACGGCGTGAGCAGGAAATCGTGCCGCCCGGCCGTGTCGTCGACGATCGCGAGCATCGGGTTGGAGCGGTTCGACCACAACCGGTTGCCGGTGGTCAGCGCAATGGTCTCCTCGTAGTCGAAGGTTCGCCCGTTCGAGATCGCCTCGCGCACGTCCGCCGCGTTGTACGCGAGCAGGTCGGCCACCTGCACCCCCTGGGGGTCGATGACCCGCAGGTTTTCCCCCTGCCGCAGGCGAAAGGCGACTCCGCTGCGCGGCTTGATCTCGCGCACGTTCACGGGGGCGGTCACGCCGCGCGTGGATCGCGAAACGGGCATTGCCAGTCATCGCCGACTGCACGGCCGCTGTACTGGCGCGCTTCGCTTGTCTCGCCGTGCCGCGCCAGCATCGGGTTCGCGTCGCCCGCCAGCGCGATGTCGCGTTCGATGATGCGTTCGCGCATCCGCTCGTAGCGCCCTTCCTCGCGCAGGCGCTCGAACTGGTCGTGCAGGTTGAACACGAGCGTGGGTCGCGGGAAACGGCGCGCAGGGCGCGAGGCGTGCGGATGAAGCCCGACGACGAAGAACGCCTCGCCGCCGAAGCTCAGCGAGAAATGCGGGTCGGCGGGATCCGCGCTCACGCTGCGGTCGTACGGCTGGCCGCGCCATTCGTCCTTGTTCGCCAACGACTGCAGGCGTGCCCACATCGCGGCTTCGAACTGTTCCTCGCTCAGGTCGCGTGGGCCTTCGAACACGATCGCCAGGCTGCGCAGCCCACCGGGATCGCGCCGATAGGCGTTGGCCCACTCGAGCAGCTCGGAGTGGATCTTCACATCGTCCCACGCGCTCTCGATCGAATGGCCGACCAGCGCCCGCAGCGTGCCGCGCGCCATCGCCGACTTCGCGCCCACGCAGGGGAAACGCTCGTCGGCGATCGCGGCCAGCAGTTCCTCGCGGCCCCTGAGGGCGGTTTCCTCACTTACAAGCATGGGATGGCAAGCTCCGAATCTTGCCGCGGGAACGACCAGGGCTGGTCGAAGTTCCAACTGCGAGCGAAATGGCAGGTGTTTTCAGAGAGATGCCCAAGACCGGCACAGCGGAGCAGCTATTTATCGTCGCCCTGCAGGATCTCTATGACGCAGAGCAGGCGGTGATCGAGCGAGCGCCCTCGTTCGAGGCGGACATATCGCCGGGTCTGGCCGCGTACCTTTCCGAAGAGCGCCGACGCGCGAGTGCGCAGGCAGCCAGGCTGAAGGATATTCTCGACACGCTCGACGCCCCGGCCACTGATGCTCCGAACATCTGGCTGCGCGCCGAGCTCGACGACGCGGCGCGCGATTATGAGACGATAGTGCCGGGCCCGCTAAGGGACATCGCGCTCGTGGGCGCCTTCCGCAAAGCGAAGCAATCCGAGCGGGTGAGCTACGAGACGGCCGCGGGCCTGGCCAGGGCCATCGGACGAACCGACCTCGAAGCGAGCGTGCAGATTTGCCGTGACGAAGAGCTGGCCGCCGATGGCGAGCTGGCGAAGCTGCTGCAGGACCTTCTCGGCGGCCTGTGACGCAGGCCGGCCGGTCGCCTCAGTCGGCCACGAGCCGCGAGAGCGCCCGCAGCGGCGCGACCTTCACGATGGGCGGCCGCGCGAGCAAGCGCTCGGCCTCGAGCGCCGCTCGCAGCAGCGCCCCTCCGCCGGCGAACAGGCAGCTCGTCGCGCGGGCGCGCATGAGGCTCCGAATGCACGGCAGGGCCGCCAACGAAAACCCCCGCCTTGCGCCGGGGGTTCCGGTCACGTCAGCCGCCGAGGCCGGTCGCGGCGTCCGGCCTGCTGACGTCGATCTTGGCTCCCACGGGTAAGGCGCGGGCAGCGAAACCCGGAGGAGCGTTGCCCCCGGCCGCGGGCGAAAGCTGCAGGCCGGCAGCATTGTCGACCACGAGCTTGGCCCACAGCGTGCCGTTCTCGCTGTAAAAGGAGGTCCGACGGGCTTCGCGCAGCTCGGCCAGGCTCGACGCCTGCGCGGCCCCGGCGGCGGCGGTGAAGCCGGGAAACTCGAAAATAACCGACGAACCGTCGTCCATTTCGGTGAGCGACAGCGTCAGCGCGTCCCGGCTCGTCTCGACCCTGACCTCGGCGCCGCTGCCGAGCGTCAGTTCCCCGGTGTACTCGAACCGCCGGCCGTTGCGCTGGAGGATGATCGGATCGGTGATCGGGCCTGCCTGGAATCCGCTGAAATTGCCAGCGATGCTGAAGCGGCCCATGTCGCCCTGGCAGATCGCGGCATTCCAGCTCGGCTTCATGTCGCAGGCGCCTTCCTGCGCCGCGATGCCGTTGTCGAGGACGATGGTGGCGCCGGGAGTGCCGCTGACCGAGCCGTCCAGATCGCGGAACGCCGCGCTCTTGTAGGCGGCGCTGCGGCCCCAGTCGGACGCCCAGCGGCGCTGGAGCGGCGGGAAGCTGACCGGCTGGGCGTTGACGAACGTCGCGCCCTTGACCCAGTTCGAGGTGCTCATCCCGAAGCTGGTGTAGAGGAGGTAGGACAGCCCGCCCGCATCGCGCAGCGCGTTGGGCTGGTAGTTCACGAACGTGGTGTTCTCCACTTCATGATGGAAGTCGTAGAACTCATAGCCGCGGATCGGGAAATCGGCGGCTGCGGCCGGCAGGCTGCGGCCGTAGGCGATCTCCTCGGGCGTCGTCGGATTGCCGATGTTGTCGCTCTCGCCGACGAACAGCGAGTCCACCACGCGCGAGGTGTAGGGCGCGAGACCGGGAGAGCCCGACGCATGGGTGAAGCCGATCGCGTTATCGGCCAGCTTCAGGTTGGTGTAGAGGTGCATCTCGCCGCGGCCCCAGATGGCGCCGTTGCGGTTCTTGTAGCCGGTGAAGTTGTCGAACACCGATGCTACCACCCCGCTGCCGGTGTCGGCCGGATCGGCGTAGCTGATCAGGTTGGGGCCGGCGATGCCGAACTTGCCGTCGGGCCGGGGGCCGCGGTCGAGCATCAGCCCGTCGAAGTTGGAGTGCGCGGTGTTGCCGCTGAAGTCGCGCAGCCTGGTCCGTCCGGGCCAGGTTCTGGCGCTGATTTCGGTGCCTTCGAACTGGCCTGTCGGATGCGTCGGGAAGGCCATCCAGAAGCCGATCTGGTCGGAACCGGCCGCGACGTTGTCGCGATACACATTGTCCGGATTGGTGATCCAGAAGGTCGAGACCGTGTTGTCCGACGGGATCAGCACATGGGCGGATTCCTGGCCGC
>DATDLP010000012.1:0-10277 GCA_036519255.1 Croceibacterium sp. | reverse complement strand
CCAGACCCGAGCCTTGCCACCGGAGGCAAGGTGGGAGTCGGAAAAGCGGCTTCGCCGCTAGCCCAACCTCTTCGCGCCTTCGCGTCTTCGCGTGATATTCTTCAGCTCAGTCCATCGATCGCAGCCCAACGGTGCCAGCCGAGACGGCCGGCAGTACTCGGATTCAGGCCGCCGAGCGCGATGACCGGCATGGCGGCGTGCCTCGTCAGCAGGCGGAAGCGCACGGGACCGAGCGCCCGGGAGCCGGGGTGCGAGCGGGTAGAAAAGGCTGGCGAAAGCAGCACTGCGTCGGCGCGCGCGCGGTTGGCTTCGGCCAGTTCGCGCAGCGAATGCGCGGTGGCGAGGGTCAGCAGATCGCGCGTGGGATAGAGCGCGCGGGGAGCGCCGTACAGACCGTCGGCGCCCCATTCGCGCGCGGTCAGCGCGCTGTCGGCGAGGATCGCGACGTGGCCGCGCGCGCGCGCCACGCGCAGCAAGGCGAACCAGCGCGCGACCCGCTCCCCGGGTGGCAGGTGATAGTGGCGGTAGATGAAGCCCGACCCGCGCGGAAGCCGGCGCAGCGCCTGCTCGAGCACGGCATCGTTGCGCTCGTCGGACAACAGCCACAAGGCGGGCAAGGGCTTTCGACGAGGCGCAGGAGGGCTCTGGCGCAGGCGCATCGCGCCGCTATAGCGCGGCGCATGGAAAGCGCAGCCATCCTGCTTGGGCAGGTCGACGAACGGATCGACCACGCCTGCCGCGTCGCCGGGCGCGCGCGCGGCGCGGTCACGCTGGTCGCAGTCAGCAAGACGCATCCGGCCGAGGCGATCGCGCCGCTGATCGAGGCCGGATGCCGCACGTTCGGCGAGAACCGGGTGCAGGAGGCGCAGGACAAGTGGCCCGCGCTGCGCGAGCGGTTTCCGGACGTGGCGCTGCACCTCGTCGGCCAGCTGCAATCGAACAAGGCCGAGGACGCCGTGGCGCTGTTCGACGCGATCCATTCGCTCGACCGGCCGGGCCTGGTCGCCGCGCTGGCCAGGGCGATGGACAAGGCGGGCCGGCAAGTGCCGTGCTTCGTCCAGGTCAACATCGGCGCAGAGGAGCAGAAGGGCGGCTGTGCGATCGCCGGGCTGCCGGCGCTGCTCGCCGAAGCGCGTGGCGCGCAGATCCCCCTCGCCGGGCTGATGTGCGTGCCGCCGCTGGAGATCGAGCCCGCGCCGTTCTTTGCGCTGCTCGACAAGCTTGCGGCCGATCACGGTCTCGCCGGACGATCGATGGGCATGAGCGGCGACTTCGAGACCGCGGTGATGCTCGGCGCGACCCACGTACGGGTGGGCACGGCGCTATTCGGCTCAAGGGGTTAGACCACCGCGGCCATTGCGGAGCGAGGCCGTCGCGGCGATAAGGCGCGGCATGATGTGGTCGGGGGCTGCCATCATCGTTGGACCTGCCCGGGGCGCGGCATGAGCCGGCGGCGCGCACGCAGCTTGCTGCCGCGCCGGCTGACCGCGCTTGCCCCTGCGCGGCTCAAGTGGGTGCGCGCGCTGTGGTTCTTCGCGCTCGCCTTCGCCGTGGTGTTCGACATCGCCGGCACGGTGTTTGCGCTGCGCGAGACCTATCGCATCGAGCCGCAGTTCCAGCGCCTCGCGCTGGAGTCGCAGACCGAGCTCGACGCCTCGGTCACCGTCTCCACGCTCGAGGGGCTGACGGGCGGTCCCCCCGTGCCCGCGCTCTCGCGCATCGCCGCGATCGACGGCAAGCCCGTCGCGCGCGACCTGCCGTCGTGGGAACTGGCCGAGCGGCTCAGGGCCGAGGACGGCACGATCGTCGCGCTGACTATCGTCGCGCCCGACGGCCGCGCCGCGACGCACCGCATCGAGGCATCGCCGCGCTACCGTGCGCAGCTGGGCGATTCCGGACCGGTCTCGCGCGACACGCGCCTGGCGATCCGGCTGGGACTGTCGCTCCTGACCTGCGTGACGCTGATCGCCTGCGCCGTGCTGCTGTTCCTGCGCCGGCCGCGCGACCCGGTGGCGCTGCTGTTCTCGTTCGCGTTCCTGATGTTCGCCGCGACGATCGATCCGCCGCTGCGGCTGTGGACCGCGATCGGGCTCGGCCACGCGTTCGACGTCTACCTGACGCTCGGCTGGGGCCTGCTGGTGATCGGCATGGCGGCGTTCCCCGACGGCAAGTTCACTCCCCCACCGGTGCGCTGGGTACTGGTCGCCGCCCCGCTGATCGCGGTGCCGCTGGTGTTCGACGAGCTGCCGGTGCTGATCGGCACGGTGCTCGCGTTCGTGCTGCCGCTGTTCCTGCTGGCGTGCCACGTGATCAAGTACCGTCGGTTCGAGCCGGGGATCGAGCGGCAGCAGGTCAAGTGGGCCGCGTTCGGATTCGGCAGCGGGCTCACGCTGCTCACCGCGGCGCTGACGCTGTTCGCGCTGACCGACACACCGACCGGGCCGCCGGTGCTCGCGAGCCTGGCGTTCCTTGCGCTGTTCAACCTCGGCTTCATGGCCATGGCTCTCGGTCTGCTGGTCTCGCTGATCCGCTTCCGGCTGTGGGAAGCCGACGCGGTGATCGGCCGCTCGGCAATCTCGGCCGGAGTCACCCTGCTGGTCGGCATCCTGTGGACGCTGAGCATGGACATGGTGAAGATCGGGGTCGAAGCCGTGCTCGGAGAGGAGAACACCACGGTTGCGACCGTGGTCGGCGGAATCATCGCCGCCGGGGTGTTCGCGCCGACGCAGGCGCTGGCGATGCGCTGGGCCAAGCGGAGGCTCGAAGGCGACGAAAGCCGGATCGAAAGGCTGATCGGCCGGCTCGCGGTCTGGCGCACGACCGAGACGCCCGGCGAGATCGCGGTCCGCGCGCTGTCGGCGCTGCACGCGGCGGTCCACTGCAACGCCGCCGCGGTGCTGATCGACGGACCGCGCGGCCTCGCGTTGCTCGCCTCGCGCGACGTTGAGCAGGCCGACGCGCTGAGCGCGCCGGGATACGAGCCGGCAAAGGACGCGCGCTTCGCGATGCGGTTGCCGCTCGAGGACGAGGACGGGCCGCTCGGGCTATTGC
This sequence comes from Croceibacterium sp., assembly GCA_036519255.1. Classification (GTDB taxonomy): domain Bacteria; phylum Pseudomonadota; class Alphaproteobacteria; order Sphingomonadales; family Sphingomonadaceae; genus Croceibacterium_A. Next base: position 7,226 of record DATDLP010000012.1, on the reverse strand, counting down.
TGGTCGGACCGCGCTCGGACCTCAACCGCTACAACGCAGCGCAGTTGCGCGGGCTCGGCGAGCTGACCGAACCGCTCGCCGAGGCGTTGCGCGCGGCGATGAAGCGCGAGCAACATGCCGAGACGGTGCACCTCAAGCTCGGCTCGGTAGAGGAGCGGCTCGCGCGGCTCGAGCAGTCGGGGCCCCGGCTCAGGCCCACCTGAGCGCGTCCGCGACGGGACCCATTCCGCGCCTTGCCACGTTGGTCCGCGGTCGAAGGAGACCGTGAATGCGCGTTTGGACGATTGCCCTGGCCATGCTGCTGGCGCTGGGAAGCACCGCGCCGCTGCAAGCCGCCTTGCCCCTGCCCGCGCCCGAATCCGCCGAGCCCCCGGCCGAGCCCGACGCGCCGATCGCGCTGAGCAGCCCCGACGCGCAGATCGCCGCCCGCCTGCGCCAGGTCTACGGCGCGATCGACGGGCTCGAAGGCGTTCGGGCGCGGGTCGAAGGCGGTGTCGTCGTGCTGAGCGGGACCACGCTCGACGACGCCGCGCGCGACGAAGCACAAACGGTCGCGGCACGGGTAACCGGCGTGGTCTCGGTCGACAACGGCATCGAGGTCGAGCATCGCCTGAGCCGCCGGATCGCGCCGATCATCGCGCAGAGCCAGGCGCTCGGCGAGCGGATCCTCGCCTACCTGCCGCTGTTCGCTTTCGCGCTGGTCGTGCTCGCGGCGTTCTGGATGGCAGGCGTGCTGCTGACCCGCTGGACCAACCTGTTCCGCCGCGTGGTGCGCAACCCGTTCATCGAGGCGCTGCTCGAGCAGATCGTCCGGCTGGCGTTCATCCTCGCCGGCGTGGTGGTGGCGATGAGCATCCTCGGAGCGACCGCGCTGATCGGCTCGGTGCTCGGCGCGGCGGGCGTGCTCGGTCTCGCGATCGGCTTCGCCATGCGCGACACGATCGAGAACTACATCGCCTCGATACTGCTCAGCGTGCGCCGGCCCTTCGCGCCGCACGATTCGGTGATCATAGAGGGCGTCGAAGGACGCATCACCACGCTCAACTCGCGCGCCACGATCATCACCACCTGGGACGGCAACGAAGTGCGGATACCCAACGCGCTCGTCTACAAGACCAAGATCGTCAATCTCACGCGCACGCCCGAGCGGCGGTTCGAGTTCGAGCTGCGGGTGCGGCTCGACACCGATATCTCGTGCGCGCTGGCGATCGCGCTCGGCGCGGCGAAGGGGGTCGAGGGGGTGCTCGACACGCCCGCGCCTGCGGCGCTGGTCAGCCGCATCGATGAATATGCGATCGTGCTGGTCGTCCAGGGCTGGGTCGACCAGACCAGGTCCGACTTCAACAAGGTCAAGGGCGAAACCATCCGGGTGGTCAAGGAGGCGTTCGATGCCGAGGACATTGACCTCGCCCAGCCGGTGCAGATCGCCCGCGAATGGTCCGAGCCGCGGCGGCCCGAAGCCGCGCGGACGCGCGAGCCGAGCGCGGCGGAAATGCGCGAGATCAAGGACACCAGCCGCGACACGACGATCGACCGGAAGGTCGCGCAGCAGCGCGCCGAAGCCGACAACGACCTGCTCACCACCGCTGCGCCACGCGAATAGGCCGCGTCGGGCCATTCGAGGTTGCGCGTTGATTCCCGCGGGTTATGAGGGGGCTGCTTTGGGTCTGGACGGGGCGAGACCGAAGGGAGGCGGGTCCGCGTGGATGCCGATCAGGAACTCGCGTCGTTCATCGGCGGCGCGTTCCGTTCCGTATGGGCGCTCGAGCTGTTGTGCGACTTGCGCCGGCACGGCGGAGCGCCGCGCTCGCCCGAGCAGCTCGTCGAGAGCCTGCGCGCGAGCGATCTCGTGGTGCGCACGAGTCTGGCCGAGCTGATGGCGGCCGGGCTGGTCTCGGTCGATCGCGACGGGCAGGCGAGCTACGCCCCGGCCAGCGGCGATCTCGACCGGCTCGCCGCGGCTGCCGAGGTCAAGTATTCGAAGAGCCCCGACGCCGTGCGGCGGATCATCGTCCGAGCCGCGAGCCCCGGGCTTACCGCATTTTCCGACGCGTTCCGCTTGGGAGGCGACAAATGAGCCCGATCTTCCCGACCGCGGTCTACACGCTGTGCTTCCTGACCAGCGCGCTGTGCGCGGTGCTGCTCGGGCGCAGCTGGTTCCGCACCCGCGCGCGGCTGCTGCTGTGGAGCGCGCTGTGCTTCGTGTTCCTCGCGCTCAACAACTTCGTCGTGGTGCTCGACATGCTGGTGTTCCCCGCCGGCGACTTGCGCCTGCTGCGCCACGGCCTGGCCGCCGCGGGGGTGCTCACGCTGCTCTACGGCTTCATCATCGACCAGGAGGACGTGCGATGACGCTGCTCGATTTCATGTCCGGCGCCGTTACGATGGGCTTCTTCATCTGCGGCCTCTTCTTCTGGCAATTCCGCGCCCGCACGCGCGACCCGCTGTTCTTCTGGTTCGCGATCGCCTTCTGGCTGCTCGCGCTGGGGCAGGCCCTGCTCGCGCTGACCGGCATTCCGGTCGAGGAGCGCAGCTGGATCTACCTGCTCCGCCTCGCCGCGTTCCTGCTGATCATCTTCGCGATCCTGCGCAAGAACCTCGGCGCGCGGTCGGGGTAGGTCAGGCCGCCACGGCCGCCGGCTCGGCCGCCGCCGCGAGCAGCGCGTCCTCGATCTGCCGCAGCCGGTCGCGGTTGGTCACCTTTCCGCCGAGCAGATCGGTGACGTAGAACGTATCGACCGCGCGCTCGCCGAACTGGGTGACGTGCGCCGAGTTGACCATCAGCCGGTTGGCGAACAGCGCATGGGCGAGGCGGTTGAGCAGCGCCGGGCGGTCGCGCGCGTTGATCTCTATCACCGTGAACCGGCCCGACGCTTCGTTGTCGAAGAACACCTGTGGGCGCACTTCGAAGCTCTCGGCGCGGGCGCGGGCGAGCGGGCGGCGGGCGAGCTGGGGCACGAGGTCGACCCGGCCGGCGAGCGCGTCCTCAATGGTCTTCTGCAGCCGGTCGAGCTGCTGCGCTTCGCGGAACGGCTTGCCGAGCGGGTCCTGCACGAGGAAGTTGTCGACCGCCTTGCCCACGCGCGTGGTGTGGATGCGCGCGTCGATGATGTTGGCCCCGGCAAGGTGGATCGCCCCGGCGATGCGGAAGAACAGGCCCGGATGGTCGTCGCCGATCACCGTCACCAGCGTCGCGCCGCGCGCCGGATAGTACTGCGCGTTGATCGAGAGCTTGTCCTCGCGCGCCCTCGCGCCGGCGTACTGCGGGATGTTGAGCGCGACGATGTCCTCGGGCTCGGCGATCCAGTAGGCGTCGTCGAACCGGTCGTCGAGGTCGCCCATCATGTGCGCCTCGCCGCCGAGCAGCTCGGCGACGCGGGCCTTCTTCGCGGCGATCCGTTCCTTGCGCCCGTGGCGCTTGTGCCCGAGCCGCATGCGCTCCTCGGCCAGTTCGTAAAGCTCGCCGAGCAGCTGGCGCTTCCAGCTGTTCCAGATTCCCGGCCCGACTGCGCGGATGTCGACGATGGTCAGCGACATCAGCTGGCGCAGCCGCTCGAGCGTCTGCACTTCGGCGACGAAGTCGGTGATCGTCTTGGGATCGGCCAGGTCGCGCTTGAACGCGGTCGCGCTCATCAGCAGGTGATAGCGCACCAGCCAGCTCACGAGCTCGGTCTCGGCCGGCTCCATCCCCAGCCGCGGGCACAGCTTGAGCGCGATCTCGGCGCCGAGCACCGAATGGTCGCCGCCGCGGCCCTTGGCGATGTCGTGCAGCAGCGTCGCCACGTAGAGCACCCGGCGGCTGGCGAGCCTCGGGATGATCTCCGTGGCCAGCGGGTGGTCGCCGCTGAGCTCGCCGCGCTCGATCTGCGCCAGCAGGCCGATCGCGCGGATGGTGTGCTCATCGACCGTGTAGTGGTGGTACATGTCGAACTGCATCTGCGCGTTGACCTTGCCGAAGTCGGGAATGAAGCGGCCGAACACCCCCGCCTCGTTGAGCCAGCGCAGCACGGTCTCCGGGTCGTTGCGCCCGGTCAGCAGCTTCATGAACAGCTCGTTGGCGCGTGGCTCGCGCCGCACGGCTTCCTTGATCAGCACCGAATCGCGCCGCGCCATGCGCATCGTCTCGGGATGGACTTCGAGCCCCTCCTCCTCGGCCAGCTGGAACACCTCGATCAGCCGCGCCGGATCCTGGCGGAACCAGTCGTCGCCAGGCGCACAGATCCGGCCACCGACCACGCGATAGCCCTTGAACATGCGCGGACGGCTGCGGAAGCTCGCCAGCAGCCCGCGCGGACGGCGGCTCGAGACCATCTGCTCGTCGATGTGCGCGAGGAACACGCCCGTGAGGTTGCCGACGTGCTGCGCCTGCAGGAAGTAGTACTGCATGAAGCGCTCGACCGCACTCTTGCCGGTGCGCTCGGCGAAGTTCATCCGTCGCGCGACCTCGCGCTGCATATCGAACGTCAGCCGGTCCTCGGCGCGTTTGGTGATCGTGTGCAGGTGGCAGCGCACCGCGAGCAGGAAGCCTTCCGCACGGCGGAAGCTCGCGTATTCCTCGGCCGTGAACAACCCGACGGTGGCGAGCTCGGCCGGGTCGCGCACGCGGTGGATGTACTTGCCGATCCAGTAGAGCGTCTGGAGATCTCTGAGCCCGCCCTTGCCGTCCTTGACGTTGGGCTCGACGACGTAGCGACTGTCGCCCATGCGCTTGTGGCGCGCATTGCGCTCGGCGAGCTTCTCGGTGACGAACTGCGCCTCGGAGCCGGGCACGACGTCGCTCCAGAAGCGCTTGCTGGCCTGGTCGTAGAGTTCCTGATCGCCCCACAGGTAGCGGCCTTCGAGAATCGCGGTGCGGATCGTCAGGTCGGCTTTCGCCATCTTGACCATCTCGTCGAGCGAACGGCTCGAGTGGCCGACCTTCAGGCCGAGGTCCCACAAGTAATAAAGCAGCGCCTCGATCACCTGCTCGGCCCACGGCGGGGTCTTGCCCGGGGTGATGAAGGCGATGTCGACGTCCGAATGCGGCGCCATTTCGCCGCGCCCGTAGCCGCCGACCGCGATCAGCGTGAGCCGCTCGACCTTCGCGCGCTTCGGCGCGGGGAACAGGTCGCCCACGACGTGGTCGTGCAGCACGCGGATCAGCTGGTCGACGAGAAACGCGTGACCGTGGGCGATCTCGTGCCCCGCGCTCGGATGCGCGGCGAGTCGCCGGATCAGCTCCTCGCGCCCGCTTTCCAGCGCGCTGCGCAGCAGCTCGACAATGCGCGGGCGCGCCTTCTGCACGCCCTCCGCGGCCACTGCCTCGGCGATCGAGGCAGCAAGGCGCCGGCGGTCGATCACCGCACGCTGATGGGGAATCCGGAGAGCGCTCACGCATGTTCACATACGGCCAAAGCGCGTCCGCGCAAACGCTCGCAGGCTTTGCGCGGGGGCGCGTTCCATGCCAAAGCGGCGCCGACCACGGGGACCAGGAGCCTGCATGTTCGACCTGATTGCCGCCGGCGCCAGCGAGGCGATCCGTTTCGAGGACCTCGGCCTGCGCCGAGGGATCGAGCTCGGCTTCTTTACCTTGCGCTTCTACTCGCTCGCCTACCTCGCCGGCATCGTCCTCGCCTGGTGGCAGACCTCGCGGATGATCAAGGCGCCCGGCAGCCCGATGGCCCAGCGCCATGCCGACGATCTGTTCTTTTACTGCACGCTCGGGGTGATCATCGGCGGACGGCTCGGCTATGCGGCGTTCTATCAGCCCGACCTGTTCACGACGTTCGAATCCGACTCGTTCGTCAGCTGGCGGCTGCTGCGGCTGTGGGACGGCGGGATGAGCTTCCACGGCGGGGTGATCGGCACCACGGTGGCGATCTTCTGGGTCGCCTGGCGCGACAAGCTCAGCTTCATTCGCGTGTGCGACTACGTTTCGGTCAACGTCGGGTTCGGCATGCTGTTCGGTCGCCTGGCCAACTTCATCAACGGTGAGCTGTGGGGCCGCCCGGTCGAGGGCGACGTGCCGTGGGCGATGATCTTCCCTGGCGCCGGCGAAGTGGCGCGGCATCCGAGCCAGCTGTACGAAGCCTTGCTCGAGGGCGCGCTGGTGCTCGCGGTGATGCTGCCGCTGTTCTGGTACACCCGCGCGCGGTACCGGCCGGGCCTGCTCGTCGGGGTGTTCACCGCGCTGATCTGCGGGGGGCGCTTCGTGGTCGAGTTCTTCCGCGAGCCGGACGAGAATCTTGCCTGGATGGTGACCGAGACCGGCCTGTCGCGCGGCCAGTGGCTGTGCATCCCGCTGATCCTGATCGGGCTGGGATTCGTCGTGTGGGCGCTGATCCGGCCCGAGCTGGGCAGCGCGCGCAAACCCGCCGAGGCATGAGCGACCCCGCGGCGAGCTCGCGCAGCCTGCCGGACAGCTTCCGCCGGCTGATCGCGGCCACCGGGCCGATCAGCCTGGCGCACTTCATGGGCGAATCGAACGCCCGCTACTACGCCGGCAAGGACCCGCTCGGCGCGGCCGGCGACTTCGTCACCGCGCCCGAGATCAGCCAGATGTTCGGCGAGCTGATCGGCTTGTGGCTGGCCGACATCTGGATCCGCGCCGGGCGGCGCGAAATCCCGCAGTTCGTCGAGCTCGTTCCGGGCCGCGGCACGCTCGCGAGCGACGCGCTGCGGACGATGAAACGCTACGGGCTCGAGCCCGAGGTGCACCTCGTGGAAGGCTCGACCGAGCTGAAGCGGCTGCAGCTCGCCGCGGTGCCGCAGGCGCAGTTCCACGACGACCTGTCGCGGGTGCCGATCGACGGGCCGGTGCTGCTGGTCGCCAACGAGTTCCTCGACGCGCTGCCGGTGCGCCAGCTGGTCAGGGCCGCCGCGGGCTGGCGCGAGGTGATGGTCTCGACCGACGACGCCGGGCGGTTCGTCCCGGTCGCAGGCGACCGGCCGATGGATGCCGCGGTGCCCGAGGCCCGGCGCGAGGCCGAGATCGGCACCGTGCTCGAAACCTGTCCCGGCGCCGCCGCGACGCTGTTCGAGGTTGCCGGCCGGCTGGCGCAGCAAGGTGGCGTGGCGCTGTTCATCGACTACGGCCATGCCGAGCCGCGCGCCGGCTCGACTTTGCAGGCGGTAGCGCAACACCGCAAGGTCGATCCTTTTGCCATGCCGGGGGAGGCCGACCTGACCGCGCACGTCGACTTCGCGGTGCTGGCGGACATCGCCCGCTCGCGCGGCGCGCGCGGGGG
>DATDLP010000011.1:0-2849 GCA_036519255.1 Croceibacterium sp. | reverse complement strand
TGGCCGTAGGTGTCGAGGGTGAACCCGGCCGAGTGGTGGCCCATCCAGCGTTGCAGGCGTATCGGGCCGGCACCCGCCTCGGCGAGGAGCGAGGCGCAGGTATGGCGCAGGGTGTGGAAGCGCGCCTATGGGACTCCGGCGCGCTCGGCGGCGGGGACGAGCACGCGCTGGCGCAGGTTGTTCGGGCGCACCGGCCCTCCTTGCGGCCCTCTGAATAGGAGGTCCTCCCCACCTTCCCGCATCGCTGCGAACCGTGAGAGTTCGGCTGCGAGCCTCGGCGGGATCGGCACTGTCCGCAGGCCGTAGCGCGACTTGGGGATTGTGAGCTGGCCGTCGACGATTGCGCGTCGCACGCGGACGCCGGGCAGCTGGGCATCGAGATCCATCACGCGCAGCGCGATCGCCTCGGAGATGCGCAAGCCGGTTCCGGCCAACAAAGTCGAAGAAGGGGCGCCATGCGATGGGGATCTCCGTGAGCAAACGGGCAAGCTGGCCGCGGGTCAGGAATCGCCGCTCGACGAACTGGTGCGGCTGCCGCCGCGACGGCGGGGCAAGACGAGCTGTTCGCAGAGATCGCTGTCGACGTGTCCCTCGGCGTGCGACGCCCGCAGGCAACCGCGGAGCGGGGTAAGCGCGTTGCTAATCGAGCGGTCGCAGAGCAGACCATCCGGGCTCAAGTGGCGAGTCAGCCAGGTGACGAACGCCCCGAGCGTGCGGCGGTCGAGGTCGCGCAGCCGGACCCGCTCGTCGAAGTAGCGCAGCGCGAAGGTCGCTAGCAGGCGCCGGTACTCGGCGCGCGTGCGCTCCGAGGCGGTGTCGTGCCCGCTGCCCGCGTAGCGGTCGCACCACCCAAGCGCGTACGCGTGCAGCGTCGGCCCGCGCCGCCGCTCGGCTTCCTCCGCCGCTCGGCGCAGCTTGAGCTCGCGCGCCTGCGCCAGCGTCCCAACTGCTTCCTTGCGCTGACGTCCGTCGGCGCGATAGACGACGACATAGCGCGAGCCGCGGCGATAGACGCCCGGCCACGAGGTGCGCTCGAGCACCTGCTGGCAACGCCATGGGTGTTGCCTTGTTGCCGGCGCTGTTGCCACCCAGGCTGATTCGATAGCCAGCCCAGAAGGCCTGCGAACCCGCATGAGAAGCGCACTCGCGAGCAGACGGGAGAAGCGCGCCCGTCAGGATTCGAACCTGAGACCTTCGGTTCCGTAGCCGCACGCGATTCGCCGCAAACCCGCTTCGGAGAGCGAAAGTACCGCCGCTGCGCTGCAACGCTCGCTGCAGCGATGATGAGCCGGTCAGCTCGGAAACGGATCTGACGGGACGAGCGTCAGGTTCTCCGCGCGGGCGGCTCGTCTAAGTTCGTCGTCCCAACAGGCAAACCCCGTGTCGTCGGCCTCTCGCACCACCAGCGCGGCCGCAAGCTGCACGGCGTCGTACGCACGCAGCACATGTTGAGCGGCCAGGTCAGCCGCGCGCCGTATGAGCTCTGTCGAGAGTTCCGCGACCACGACGCTGCCCCAGAACTCGTCGAGCTCAGACCGCTTCGCCCGGTATCCCGGGCCGGTGAGGCGTTCACCGGCGCGCATCCGCGCGAGTGCCGAATGCGCCTCCACATATGTGATTTCGGCTACGGCAACCGCCGCGGCAGCCCGCAGCGCACCCTGCACATCCGAGGTGCCGGCCTCCTCGACGAACAGCTTGATCAGCGCGCTGGTATCGAGAAACAGGATCAGCGGCGTCCCTCGCTCACATAGTCCGCCGCCGACTTCCCGTCGCCCCGAAGCGCAAGCGCTCTCGGCAAGGGCGGCTTGGCGCCGTTCCAGCGCAGTCGCCCTTCCGCCAGAAGTCTTGCCACCCCCGGGGGAACGCCCGCGGGGATGAGCCGAGCAACCGGCTTTCCCCGCTTGGTGATGGTCACGACCTCGCCTCCCTCCACACGCTCGATGTAGCTGCTGACTCTGTCCTTGAACTCGCGCAGGCCGACGTTCTTGCTCATGTAGCCACATTAACATCGAATGCGGCCACAAATGACCTACGCGAGGCGTTCTTCGAGGAGCACAAGCGCCCCGAGTACGCCCCACCCCCGCTGCTCAAGCGGATGGTCCTGAGCGGGATGCACGGCCGGAAAAGCGGCCGCGGCTTCTACGACTACGAAAAGCCTTCGGGTCGATCCGGAAGCCGGTCAGCTTGCTGGCCAGCCACAGCGCGAGCAGCGCGATCGCCACGCCCGCGACGTCGTCGATGACGTAGTGCCAGCCGAGGTAGACGGTCGCGAGCACCGACGACCACAGCAGCATCCACAGGCCGAGGCGCGTGCGCCGTCCGAAGCCCAGCAGGTAGGCGGCCAGAACGGCGGTAAGGATCACCGACACGTGCAGCGACGCGAACGCGGCGATGCTCTGGGAGGTGCCGGTGACCGAAGGGTCGGCGAGGAACTCCACGCGCTGGTCGAGCATCAGCTCCTGCAGCTTGGACACCTCGGTGACCGGAAGGTCGCGGAAATCCTCCGGCACGTAGTAGACCGGCCCCAGCGCCGGCAGCGCGATGTAGCTCAGCGCACCGATCGGCCAGTTGATCGCCGCGGCCGTCGCGTAAAACATGCCGCCCGGCAGGTTCGCCGAGAACACGAGCGCGACGGCGAGCGAGATCGGGACGCACAGGACGTAGAAGAGGTAGATGACCGACAGCACCTCGGCGGCGGCGCCAGTGCCGAAGATCGCGTGCGTGAGGTCGGCTGGGTTGCTGCCCAGAAAGAGGACGCGGTCCAGGTCGGCCAGCTGGCGGTCCAGGAGGTAGTCGGGCCGCAGCAGCGGCACGGCGCTCTTGAGGTTGCGATAGGCCAGGTAGGAGAT
>DATDLP010000010.1:0-5432 GCA_036519255.1 Croceibacterium sp. | reverse complement strand
CGGGCGTGTGGACCGGCCCCGGCATCGGCCTCGGCCACCGTCGCCTTTCGATCATCGATCTGGCAGGATCACCGCAGCCGATGCTCTCGGCCGACGGGCGCGCGGTGATCGTGTTCAACGGCGAGATCTACAACTTCCGTGAGCTGCGGCGCGAGCTCGAAGGGCTCGGCGCGCGGTTCCGCACGCAGGGCGACACCGAGACGATCCTCGCCGCGTGGCAGCAGTGGGGGCCGCAGTGCCTGCCGCGGCTGCACGGCATGTTCGCCTTCGCGATCTACGACACCGAGGCGCGCACGCTGTTCCTCGCGCGCGACCGGCTCGGGGTGAAGCCGCTGTTCACCGTCATGCTGTCGGACGGCAGCCTGGCGTTCGCGTCGGAGCTCAAGGGCCTGCTCGCGCACCCGCTGCTGCGGCGCGAGGTCGATCCGCTGGCGGTCGAGGACTATCTCGCCTGGGGCTACGTTCCCGATCACCGCTCGATCCTCAAGGGGGTCGAGAAGCTGCCAGCCGGTCACTACCGGCTGCTGCGCCACGACGCGGCGCCGGCCGCGCCGCAGCGCTGGTGGGACGTGTCGTTCGAGGGGCGGCGTCGCGGCGGCTCGGAGCGCGACCTCGAGGCCGAGCTGCTGCACCACCTGCGCGAGGCGGTGACCAGCCGGATGGTCGCCGACGTGCCGCTCGGCGCGTTCCTCTCGGGCGGGGTCGATTCCTCGAGCGTGGTCGCGCTGATGGCCGAGGCGAGCCGCCTGCCGGTCAAGACCTGCTCGATCGGCTTCGACGTCGCCGCGGCCGACGAGACCGCGCACGCGGCCAGGGTCGCCGAGCTGTTCGGCACCGACCACCGGACCAGCCGCGTGGGGGCCGACCAGTTCGAGGCGATCGACGCGCTAGTGGGGATGTTCGACGAGCCGTTCGCCGATGCCTCGGCGCTGCCGACCTGGCGGGTGTGCCAGCTCGCGCGCGAGACGGTGACCGTGGCGCTGTCGGGCGACGGCGCCGACGAGGCGCTCGCCGGGTATCGGCGTCAGGTGTTCCATGCGCACGAGGAACGCCTGCGCGGGGTGTTGCCCGCCGGGTTTCGTGCCAGCGTGCTCGGTGCGCTGGGTCGAGCCTGGCCCAAGGCCGATTGGGCGCCGCGGCCGCTGCGCGCCAAGGCCACGCTGCTGGCGCTCGCCGGGAGCGGGTCCGAGGGTTACGCGCGCGGCCTGTCGGTCGTGCCGCCGGAGGTACGGGGCACGCTCTATTCGGCCGGCTTCGCCCGGCAACTGGGCGCATACCGGGCCGAGCAGCCGCTGATCGCTCGCATGGACTCCGCCCCGGCGCGCTCGGGCCTCGACCGGGCACAATACGCCGATCTCACGTTCTGGCTCCCCGGCGACATCCTGACCAAGGTCGACCGGACGAGCATGGCGGCGAGCCTCGAAGCGCGCGAGCCGTTGCTCGATCACCGCCTGATCGAGTTCGCCGCCACGCTGCCCGAACGGCTGCGGGTGCGCGGGCGGCAGGGCAAGTACCTGCTCAAGAAGGCCATGCGGCGCTATCTGCCCGACGACGTGCTCTATCGGCCGAAGCAAGGCTTCGTCACCCCGATCGCCGAATGGCTGCGCGGCCCGCTGGCCGGCGAGGCGCAGGCGATCGCCACGAGCGCGGCGCTGGCGCGCAGCGGCTGGTTCGACACCGCGCGGCTCGCGCGGCTGGCGGACGAACACCGCTCGGGACGGGCGGACCACTCGCGGCTGCTGTGGCAGCTGCTGATGCTCGACCGCTCGCTCGTTCGCCTGGGTCTCGTATCCTAAGAATACGTAGTCTCGCCCAGAAGAACGGTGTGCCATTTTGGGAACGGGAGTCGCTGCCAAGTCTTTGATGGGAAATAGTTGATTGCGATGACTCGCAGTCGTGGTAGCATCGGGGTGCGTCGATAGAAATAAGTGCGACGCATCGGGTTGCAAACGAGGTGTTTATGGACCGGCTGTCCGGTCAACTTGACCGTTCCGACGAAAGTCTTCCGCAAGGCCAAGATGCCGTTATCGGTTTTGGTAGCGGCGACGATCATCTGATCGAACAGAGCCGGCATCATTCGCGCATCGATCGGGAATTGTTCGCGCTCGAAGAGCTCGACATTCTCTACCGTGCCGAGGAAGCCACGCTGTGGACTTTCATGCGTCCGAACGGGCGGCCGAGCTTCACGCCCTCGATGCTGCGCGATTTCGAGCGCTGGCAACAGCTCATCGGCGAGAATTTCGGGCCGGGCCGGGCCCCGCTCGACTATCTCGTGCTTGGCAGCCGCGCGCCGGGGGTGTTCTGCTTCGGCGGCGACCTGTCGCTGTTCGAGCAGCTGATCCGCTCGGGAAACCGCGATGGGCTGGCGCGCTACGGCTATCGCTGCGTCGAGATCCTCCACCGCAACATGCATTCGCTCGACCTGCCGATGCTGACGATCGGGCTGGTGCAGGGCGCGGCGCTCGGCGGCGGGTTCGAGTCACTGCTGTCGTTCGACTACATCGTCGCCGAGCGCGACGCGACCTTCGGGCTGCCCGAGATTCTGTTCGGGCTGTTCCCCGGGATGGGCGCGCACGCGATCCTTTCGCGCAAGCTGGGCAGCGCGATGGCAGACCGGCTGATCGTGTCCAACCAGACCTACACCGCCGAGGAAATGTACGAGTTCGGCCTGGTCCATCACCTGGCCGAGAACGGCGAGGGCTTCGCGGCCTGCGAAGACTTCATCCGCAAGTGCCAGCGGCGCCACCCCGGGCTGGTCAACGCGCGCAAGGCGATGAAGCTGGCCAACCCGATCGGGCTCAGCGAGCTGAAGCGCATCGTCGACCTGTGGGCCGACGCCGCGCTCCAGCTTACCGATGGCGACCTCAAGGTGATGAACCGCCTGACCCGCGCGCAGGAACGCGTGGGTGCGCGGGTCGAAGCCAACCGCGCGGCCTGACTTGCGCCGGCGCCCGCGTCAGCGGGCGTCGACCATCACCAGCTCGCAGTCCTCGATCGCCTCGACGGTGATCGCCTCCTCGCCGGCGATGGCGATGCCGTCGCGCGGGTTCGCCTCCCTGCCGTTGACGCGGATTCTCCCGCCGGTGGCGACCAGGTACTGGTGGCGCGCCGCGCCGGCTTCGTAGGTCACGGTCTCGCCTGCCGAAAGCGTCGCCGCGAGGATACGCGCGTCGCTGCGGAGCGGCAGCGCGCCGTCGCCAGCCGGATCCCCGCTGGCGAGGATCTCGAACTTGCCCGAGCGGTCGCCACGCGGGAACTCGCGCTGGCCCCAGTCGGGCGCCTCGCCGGCCCGGTCGGGCAGGATCCAGATCTGGAACAGCGAGGTGTTCTCGTCCTCGAGATTGTACTCGGCATGCGTCACGCCGGTCCCGGCGCTCATCACCTGCACGTCGCCGGCACCGGTCTTGCCGGTGTTGCCCAGCGAATCCTTGTGCGTGATCGCGCCGGTGCGGACGAAGGTGACGATCTCCATGTCGCGGTGCGGGTGCGGCGGGAAGCCGCTCTTGGGCGCGATCAGGTCGTCGTTCCACACGCGGATGCGGCCCCAGCCCATGCGCTCGGGGTCGTGGTAGTCGGCGAAGCTGAAGTGAAAGCGGGTGTCGAGCCAGCCGTGGTCGCGGTGCGCCAGGCCCTCGAAGGGACGGATATCGATCATTTCGGGTAATCCACCTCGGCGGGGTGTTGCCGCCGGTATGACCGCTAGATGTGATGCCGTCTCATGCCGTTCAAGACCCCGGACCGCGTAGCTGCCGCTCGGCGGCGGCCGGCTCGTAGCGCCGCTCGCCGGTCAGCGGATCGATCCACACCTCGAGCAGCTGGCCGGTCTCCTCGTCGATGAACCGCTCGCCGGTCAGTTCCCACGCGTGCGGCGGAACCTGGGTGGGCGCGCCGGGCCGTCCGTAGCGCCCTTCGAGCGCGAGGCTGGCGATCAGCAGCGTGCCGATCACCAGCAGCCCGATCCCGCCGCCGCCGGTCAGCATCGTCATCAGCGTGCCGCCGGCGACCGCCAGCGCGCCGAGCACGAACACGAACATGCGGGCGTTGCGACTCATGCCGGCGCCAGCTTGACCGCCGTGCCGTACGCCACGACCTCGTTCATCGTCTGGCCGATCGAGCCTGAATCGAACCGCATCATCACGATCGCGTCGGCGCCCATGAGCTGCGCGTTCATCACCAGCCGGTCGATCGCCTGGCGCCGGGTGTCCTCGACCAGCGAGGTGTACTCCTTGATTTCGCCGCCCGCGATCGAGCGCAGCCCGGCCATGAGATTGCCCCCGAGCCCGCGGCTGCGAACCACCACGCCGAACACCTGCCCGATCGTCTCGGTCGTCCTGTACCCGGCGACGTTCTCGGTCGTTGCCACCAGCATCGCATCCTCCTCCGGCCGTGTGCAGAGGATTTCGGTTTACACCGTTGTGCGGCCCCGCGCCACGGGACAGGGACTTATTGCTCGGCGCGGGTGATGTCGGTCCAGTCGCCTGCGCGGTCGCGCACGTAGAACACGCCGTTGCTCGAAGCGGGCTCGAACGCCGCGGTATAGCGGCGGTCGGCGCTGCCCGCCTCGAACTCGTAGCGTTCGTTGGGCGCGAGCTCGGCGGAGCCCGACATGTCCGCCGCGCCCTCCGGCCTGACTCCGAAAACGAGCGGGAAGCGCAGGCAACCGCCCTCGGGCGCGTAGACGGTCCACACGTAGGCTTCGTCGTCCTCGTCGACATCCTGCTTGCGCACGTAGGCCAGCTGCAGGCACGCCTTCTCGTCGCCGCCGAACGCGATCTGGCCTTGCTCGAGCACGACCAGCGCGGGTTCCTCGGGCCGATCGTCACAGCCCGCCAGCAGGCAGAGCGTGATTCCGGCGGCGATAGTGGACAGCCAACGTTTCATGCGATCCCTCCAGTTTGTTCCTGGGCGGAGGATGCTTGAAAATTCGTTTTCCGGTCAAGCGCTTATGCCGATGCGGGACCGTGTCCCGACGCCATGTACTCGGCGCTCTGCATTTCCATCAGCCGGCTGGCCGTGCGCTCGAACTCGAAGCGGCCGTCCCCGGCCGGATAGAGGTCCTCGGGCTCGGCCGCAGCCGAGGCGAGCAGCTTGACCTTGTTCTCATAGAGCGCGTCGACCAGCGTGACGAAGCGCGCGGCCTCGTTGCGCATTTCGGGCCCCATGACCGGTATGCCGACGATTATCACCGTGTGATAGGTGCGCGCGATCGCGAGGTAGTCCGCCGCGCCGCGCGGCTCGCCGCACAGCCGCTTGAAGCTGAACACCGCGACGCCCTTGAGGCTCTTGGGCACGCGCAGCGTCCTCCCGCCGCCGAGATCCAGCTCGGCCGTAGGCACGTGCGCGGCATCCTCGGGCGGATAGTCGGTCAGGCGGAAGAACGCCTCGCGCAGTTGGGCGGTGGCTTCGTCGCCGATCGGGGTATGCCAGGTGTC
>DATDLP010000009.1:0-10021 GCA_036519255.1 Croceibacterium sp. | reverse complement strand
TCGCACTGGTCGCCGCACAGCGACTCGAGCTGCGCGAGGTTGCGGCGCGCCTTGTCGACCGCGCCCTTCTCGACCAGCGCCTCGCCTTCGCCCGAGATCGCCGCGAGGTTGTCGGGATCGCGCTCGAGCGCCTCGCGGTAGTAATGGATCGCCTTGCCCTGCAGGCCCGAGGCGCGCGCGGCCTCGGCCAGCTCGAGATAGATCGACGTGTGCGCGGGATCGACCGCCAGCGCGGCCTCGAAGCTGTCGATCGCGGCCTGCACCTCGCCCGCAGCGAGCTCGCTGCGGCCTTCGGCCACCAGCGCCGCCGCCCGCGGATCGGGCTGCCGCTCCGCGCCGTAGCCGACGCTCGCGGTGACCGCGGCGAGCAAAGACAAGGCAAGCGCTGCGGGGGTGTAACGCATCAAAAGCTCCTTGAGACCAGTCCCATCCGGATGGCGTCGTTCGGCCATGAACGCATTTGGTATCACGCCTTACCTATACGTGCGATGAAAAATCCGTCCGTGCCGTCGTGAGACGGGGTGAGCCGAACGCCCGGTCCGCGCGGCCGGCCGAGGGGCAATCGCAGCGGATCGGCGTGCCAGCCCGGGTGGGTGGCGAGGAATTCGCCCGCTTGCGTTGCCCCTTCCTCGTCGAGCAACGAGCAGGTCACGTAGACCAGCCGACCGCAGGGCTTCACCAGCGGGGCGGCGATCTCGAGCACGTGCCGCTGCAGCGCGACGAGCCGATCGAGCGACGCGGGATCGAGCCGCCAGCGCGCCTCAGGATTGCGCCGCCAGGTGCCGCTGCCCGAGCACGGCGCGTCGACCAGCACCGCATCGGCCTGGCCGACCCACGGCGCCAGCGCCTCGGCTTCGCGGCCGGGGTTGAGCAGCACGGTCTCGGCGATCAGGGCTCCGGCCCGCTCGGCGCGCGGTGCGAGACGGCCGAGGCGGGTGCGGTCGGTGTCGGCCGCGACCAGCACGCCTTCGTTACGCATCGCCGCCGCGAGCGCGAGCGTCTTGCCCCCGGCCCCGGCGCACAAGTCGATCACCGTCTCGCCGGGGCGCGCGGCGACCGCCTCGCAGGCGAGCTGGCTGCCGCAATCCTGGATCTCTAGCAGGCCTTCGGCGTGTTCTGGCCATTGCTCGACCGGGGTGCCGAAGGCGAAACGCAGGCCTTGCGGCGTGGGCAGCGCTTCGCTCGGAGCCGGCCACACGAGGCCGTCGCGGTCGGCCTTGAGCGCATTGACGCGGATGTCGAGCGGCGCGCGGGCGAGCAAGGCCTCGGCCTCCGCGCCGGCAATGTCCGAAGCGGCGAGCCGCTCGACCAGCCAGGCGGGGGCGACGCCGCGCTCGGCCAGCAATTCGCCCTCCTCAATCGGCGGTGGGCCGTAAGTCGAGCCGTCGAACAGCAGCGTCAGCGCGGGATCGCTCTCGGCAAGCGCCAGCATCGCCGCGCGGCCGGTTTGCGGAACGGGGCCGCAATGGCGGATCGCGCGGTAGACGAGATCGCGCACCGCGCGCCGATCCTTCGAGCCGGCGTAGCGGTTGGCCTTGAACCAGTCGGCGAGGATGCGGTCGGCAGGCGCACCCTTGGCGAGCGCCGAGGCGATCACGCGGTCGAGCAGGCCGATCGCAGCCTCGATTCGGGCGGCCGGGGTCATCGGGCCGCCCTGCGAATGGTCCCAATGTTCGCACTGCCCATGGAGCGAATGCGCTGCTTCACGAGGCTCGGGGGGCAGCAGCCCGCCGGCGCCCTCCCCAAGCAGGCGCGGCGACTTGAAGGGCACGAACGCGAGATGGTCATCATGGTTCAAACAAAAGCAGAACAAATCCTACATTTGAAGCGGTATTCTGCCCTGACCGCCTGCCGTTGCTTGCGCGGCCAAGAAAGCAAAATTGAATCAATCCCTTCGGCTACGTCAATCGCATCGACCGCCAAATGCCGGAACGCCAACCGCTAATCCGCCGAGGTGATCGAGAGTTCGAGAGGGCTGTCGCTTTCCGCGAAAAATCGGCTGCCATCCTCAAACTCGATCATCACTTCTCGATCGCGGTGACGCGTGACACGACGGACAACCTTGCCAAGCAAGATCGACGTCGCTCGTTCGCTCTCTTCATCCAGTGTCATGCCGGATGCCAACAACCCGAACGCGATCCCTGCACCAGCCCTGACATTGCCCTCCGCCTAGCGCGTCGGATAGTTCGGCGCTTCGCGCGTGATCGACACGTCGTGGACGTGACTCTCGCTGAGCCCGGCATTGGTGATGCGGATGAACTTGCCGCGCGTGCGCAAGTCGGCGATCGTCGCCGAGCCGGTGTAACCCATCGCCGCCTTCACGCCGCCGACCAGCTGGTGGACCACGTCGCGCGCCGGGCCCTTGTACGGCACCTGGCCTTCGATCCCCTCGGGGACGAGCTTCATCTGGTCCTTGATATCCTGCTGGAAGTAGCGGTCGGCCGAGCCGCGCGCCATCGCGCCGACCGAGCCCATCCCGCGGTAGGCCTTGTAGGCGCGGCCCTGGTACAGGAACGTCTCGCCCGGTGCTTCCTCGGTGCCGGCAAGCAGCGAGCCGATCATCACCGTCGAAGCGCCGGCGGCGAGCGCCTTGGCCGCGTCGCCCGAGGTGCGCAGGCCGCCGTCGGCGATTACCGGCACGTCGCCCGCCGCGCTGGCGGCTTCCATGATCGCGGTCAGCTGCGGCACGCCGACGCCGGCGACCACACGCGTCGTGCAGATCGAGCCCGGGCCGATGCCGACCTTGACCGCGTCGGCGCCGGCATCGACCAGCGCCCTCGCCGCCTCGGCGGTGGCGATGTTGCCGGCGACGACCTGGACCGCGTTCGACAGCCGCTTCACGCGCTCGACCGCGCGGGCGACCTCCTTGTTGTGGCCGTGCGCGGTGTCGATCACGATCACGTCGCAGCCGGCGTCGACCAGCGCCTCGGTGCGCTCGAAGCCCTTGTCGCCGACCGTGGTCGCCGCGGCGACGCGCAGGCGGCCCGCGGGATCCTTGGTCGCGTCGGGGTGCAGCACCGCCTTCTCGATGTCCTTGACGGTGATCAGGCCGACGCAGCGATACTGGTCGTCGACCACCAGCAGCTTCTCGATCCGCCGCTGGTGCAAGTGGCGGCGTGCCTCGTCCTGGCTCACGCCCTCGCGCACGGTGGCGAGGTTCTCGTGGGTCATGAGCTCGCGCACCGGCTGCGCGGCGGTGTCGGCGAAGCGCACGTCGCGGTTGGTGAGGATGCCGCACAGCTTGCCGCCACCATCGACCACCGGGATGCCGCTGATGCGGTTGGCCTGCATGATCGCCTGCGCCTCGCCGAGCGTGGCGTCGGGGCCGATCGTGATCGGGTTGACCACCATGCCGCTCTCGAACCGCTTGACCGCGCGCACCGCGTCGCACTGTTCCTCGATCGTCAGGTTGCGGTGGAGCACGCCGATCCCGCCGAGCTGCGCCATGACGATCGCCATCTGCGCCTCGGTCACGGTGTCCATCGCCGCGGAGAGCAGCGGGATGTTGAGCGCGATGCCGCGCGTCAGCCGGGTCCTGGTGCTGGCCTGCGACGGCAGGATGTCGCTCTCGGCCGGCCTCAGGAGGACGTCGTCGAAAGTGAGGCCGGTTTCGATTTCCATGGGTGCCACTTTGCATTTGGGGGAGCGATTCGTGGCGGCCCATGTAAACGCGGTTTGCGGCAATCGCTAGTGGGGGGCCGCGATAGCGCCGCTCGGGCAAAAGGCGCCGGCAGTCCATTCGGGTGACGCCGTTATCAGCGCGACCGAGATAGGGGTTGGAATCGGCCGCCGCGCCAGCCACGATGCGGCAGGAGGCCGACATGCCGCGCATGAACCTGCACACGATGAAGTTCTCCAAGGTCTACCCGCTCTACGTGCAGAAGGTCGAGCGGAAGGGGCGAACCAGGGAGGAGGTCGACGAGGTGATCCAGTGGCTCACCGGGTTCGACGACGCCGGCCTCGCGGACCAGCTCGCCCGCGAGACCGATTTCGACACGTTCTTCGCCGAAGCGCCCCGGTACAATCCGAACGCCGGAAAGATCACCGGCCTGATCTGCGGTTATCGCGTCGAGGACATCGCCGACCCGTTCGAGCAGAAGCTGCGCCAGCTCGACAAGCTGGTCGACGAAGTGGCGAAGGGCAAGGCGATGGCAAAGATCAAACGGAGCTGAGGCCGCGGTAGGCGGCGAGGAACGGCTGCAGGAATTCGCGATACGGCTCTGCCGCGCCGATCCCCTCGCGGTTGATCGGGCGGCGGACCTGCATCATGCTCGACGTTGTCACCGCACGGCGGTTCAGGTGCGGAGCGAACACCTGCGGCTCCTCGGGCAGATCGCAGTGCGCGAGGATCCGGCGAATCCACGGCTCGGGCTCGCTGACCAGGTCTTCGTACGGCACCACCAGCAGCCGTTCGCCGAGGATCTGCTGCCACTGCTCGAGCAGGCGGTCCTCGAGCCGGAAGTGGAACGCGATGTCCGCGAGGTCGTGGCTCCACGGGAGGCCGTCGCGGAAGAAGGTGCGGAAGCACGACCACGCGCAATCGAGCGGGTCGCGCCGCAGCCAGATCAGCGGCGCCTCGGGCAGCAGTGCGGCGGCGATGCCGAGCATGCGCGTGGTGTTGGTGGTCTTGTCGACCACCCGGCCGGAGCCGGGGAAGCGTTCGTCGAGCCAGTGGTGCCACAGGCGCGCCGCTTCCGGAGCGCCCGCGCGCTCGACGTACCGGCCGAGCGCGTGCCATGACAGGCCGCGGATGTCCTTCACAAGCAGGCTCAGGCGGTTGATCTCCGCGCCGTCGGATACCGCGCTGTGGCTGGTCAGGATCTGCTCGACCAGCGTCGTTCCCGAGCGCGGCAGGCCGGTGACGAAGATCGAGCGCGCGGTCGGCTCGGTCTGCCGGCCGGCGATCGCGGCGATCCGCTCGGCGGTGTAGCCGTCGGTTGCCTCGCTCGCCATCCCCCCGTCGCGCTCGCGGCTGTAGGCGAACAGGCTTTTCATCTCGGCCGCACCGCGGGAGAACGCCGCGAAGGCGAGCGGATGCTCCGCGCGGTCGGCATGGGCCTTGCCCAGCGCGTAGCAAAAGGCCGCGCGCTCCAGCGGCGCCGCGCCGGCCAGCGTCCGCTCGCCGGCGATGAGCCGCTCGGCCAGTTCGGGCTCGCGCGCGAAATCGACCAGCGCCGCCAGCGAGACCCAGGTCGCGCCCGATCGCGGCCGCAGCACGGTGGCCTCCTCGAGCCGGCTGCGCGCCTCCTCGGCCTCGCCCAGAAAGAGCGCCGCGGTGCCGCTGCTGTGCGCGTGCGAGGCCCGATCGGGCACGTTGGCCGGCAAGGCGCCCATCGCCGCCTTCGCCTCGCGCCAGGCGCCGATGTGCGCGAACAGACCCGCGGTGTGGTACTGCGCGAGCGCGCTGTTGCCCGCGCTCTCGGCGTAGAGCGCAACCGCCGCGCGGGCGAGGCCGAGCTCGCCGTTGTCGGCGGCGATCTGCGAGAGCTGCAGCCACTGTTCGCCCATCGGCGCGCGCAGCGCGGCGAGCCGCCGCACGATGTCGACCGTCTGCGCGCGGTCCTCGCGTTCGAGCGCGGGTCGCAGCCGCTCGACGAGGACGAGCGCAGCAGTCAGGTCGCGATCGGCCGCGCTGGGAGCCCTTGGGGTGTGGGACACTTCTCTTAGCCGTAAGGAGGGTAGTCGGATCCAGAGAGGCGATGCGCGGCCCGTCTTCAACGGCAAAAGTGTAGCAAATTGTACGGGTTCAACTGGTTAGCATTCTAACTGTTTGACACTAACCTTTGGCCGCCGCGTAATGCGCGCGTTCGCGGGGCGATTTATTCGCCCACTTCGAGCAGCTTTCCCTGCCCGGTGAACTTGCCCGCCTGGTAATCGAGGATCGCCTGACGGATCTCGGCCTGGCTGTTCATCACGAACGGCCCGTGCGCGACCACCGGCTCGCGGATCGGATCGGCATGACCGAACAGCAGCAGCGCCCCCTCGAAGCCGGCCTCGACCGCCACGCGATCGCCGTCGTCGTGCAGCGTGACCAGGTTCCACCGCTCGACCGGGGTTCCCGCGACCGTCAGGCTCCCGCGCGCCACGTAGAGGAACACGCTGCGCCCGCGCGGCGCCGGCAATTCCGCGCGCCCGCCTGGCGCGAGGCGCACGACCGCCATGGACACGCCGGTGAGCGAGTGGATCGGACCCTCGTCCGTACCAAACGAGCCAGAGACCAGCGCCAGCTCGCCGGCCTCGCCGGGTAGCGGGATCGTCGGGATCTGCTCGCGCTGGAGCCCCGAATAGCGCGGCGGGGTCATCTTCAGCCGCGCAGGCAGGTTGACCCACAGCTGGAGAATCTCGAGCGGGCCCCCGTCGCGCTTGAACTCGGGCGGCGAGACCTCCGCGTGGACCAAACCGGCGCCCGCGGTCATCCACTGCACCCCGCCCGCGCCGATCACGCTCTCGTGCCCGCCGCTGTCGTAGTGCGCGAGTGTGCCTTCCAGGACGAAGGTCACCGTCTCGAACCCGCGATGCGGGTGCGGTCCGAACGGCAGGCCGTTGTTGCTCGGCGGATAGACCTGCGGCCCGTGGTGGTTGAGGAAGAGGAACGGATCGACCTGGTCGAGCCCCGGACCGGGCAGCGGGCGGCGCGTGACCAGATCGGCAATATCGTCGCGGTAGGCGGCGTGGATTCCTCCGACGGTGCGCATCTGGCTAGGGTCTCCGGGGCTGTCCGCGATGGTCGAACGCCGACGTTGCCGCGAGGGCCGCGGCAGGTCAAATCCGACCGCCGCAGCCTTTCATTCCCTCAGTCGGACTTGGGGCCCTTGCGGTGCGGCTTCTTCGGCCAGGGCTTCGGGGCATGGCCGTCGCGGCGGTCGGACCGCGGCTTGCCATCGTTGCCGGGGCGCGCACCTCGCGGGGCGGGGCCTCGCGGAGTTCCGGGAGGGCCCGAGCGTCCGCGCGGGCCGGACCCCTTGTGGTGCCGCGGCCCGCTATCGCGCGGTCCGTCGGGCGCAGCTTCGATCATCACGTCGCCACCGTCCTCGGCCCCGGCCGTCCGGGCCAGCGCCGCGGCGAACTTGCCGGCCACGGCGCGCGGCACCTGGAAGTGGGTCTCGCCGGGGCCGATGCGGATCGCGCCGATCTCGTTGCGGGTGATGTGGCCGCGGCGGCACAGCAGGGGCAGGATCCAGCGCGGATCGGCGTGCTGGCGGCGGCCGACGTCCATGCGGAACCAGACCACGTCGTCGAAGCCCGCGCGATGGCGGTCCTGCCGGTCGGCCTGGCGCGCCTCGGGCGTGTCGGCGACGAGGTCCTCGGCCTGCGGCATCGCGGCGCGATGGGCGCGCACCAGAGCGGCGGCGATGTCCTCGGCGCTGCGTTCGGCCAGAAGCTGCGCGGCGAGCTCGCGGTCCTCGTCGTCGAACTCGACCGGCTCGAGCAGGGTTTCGAGCAGGCGCTTGCGGTCGTTGTGGCGAATCGCCTCGGCGGTCGGCGGATCGATCCATTCGGCCTGGATCTTGGCCCCGCGCAGCATCGACTCGACGCGCCGGCGGCGCGGATAAGGCACGATCAGCACCGCGGTGCCCTTCTTGCCCGCGCGGCCGGTGCGGCCCGAGCGGTGCTGCAGGGTCTCGGCGTCGCGGGGGATTTCGACGTGGACCACCAGGCTCAGCGTCGGCAGGTCGATGCCGCGCGCGGCGACGTCGGTGGCAACGCAGACGCGCGCGCGGCGGTCGCGCAGCGCCTGCAACGCGTGGTTGCGCTCGGACTGCGAATGCTCGCCCGACAGCGCCACCACCGCGAAGCCGCGCTCCTGCAGCGTGGCGTGCAGGCGGCGGACGTTCTCGCGCGTGGCGCAGAACAGCATCGCGGTCTCGGCCTCGTGGAAGCGCAGCAGGTTGACCACCGCGTGCTCGATCTCCGCCGGACTGACGGTGACCGCCTGGTAGGCGATGTCGCCGTGCCCGCGATCGTCGCCGATGGTCGAGATGCGCAGCGCATCGCGCTGGTAGCGCCGGGCGAGCTGGACGATCTGCGGCGGCATCGTGGCCGAGAACAGCAGCGTGCGCCGGCCTTCGGGCGTGGCATCGAGGATCTCCTCGAGATCCTCGCGGAAGCCCATGTCGAGCATCTCGTCGGCCTCGTCGAGCACGATCGTGCGCAGCGTCGTGAGGTCGAGCGCGCCGCGCTCGAGGTGGTCGCGCAGACGACCGGGGGTGCCGACGACGATCTGCGGTCCATCGCGCAACGCGCGGCGCTCCTTCGAGGGGTCCATGCCGCCGACGCAGGTGGCGACGCGGGCGCCGGCCTTGCCGTAGAGCCAGACGAGCTCGCGGCTGACCTGCAGCGCGAGCTCGCGCGTGGGGGCGATCACCAGCGCGAGCGGGGTTTCGCCCGTTTCGGCCGTGTCGTCGGGCCCGAGCAGCTCGGGCGCCATGGCCATGCCGAAGGCGACGGTCTTGCCCGAACCGGTCTGCGCGGAGACGATCAGGTCGCGTCCGGCGGCGGCTGGCTCAAGGACCGCGGCCTGCACCGGGGTGGGTTCGGCATAGCCGCGCGCGGCGAGGGCATCGCCGAGCACCGGCGGGAGGTTGGGAAAGGGCATGGCGGTTAGATAGACCTTTTGGCGCCTGGCACATCGGGCGCGGTTCGAACGAGTCTCGAAGAGGCGAACGGGGGCGTTCGCTGCGGTTTTCATCGGAGCCGGAGGCAGCGAGCAATGGCGCCTGCGCGCAAGCCTGCGCCGGGGGCGATGTCCGGCGCGCCTTACTCTGCCGTCCACCCGCCGTCGAGAGTGTAATTTGCCCCGTTGATGTTCTGCGCCACGTCGCGGCACAGGAACACCGCGAGCGCGGCCACTTCCTCGGGCTGGACGAACTTCCTGGTCGGCTGCTTGGCCAGCAGCACCTCGTTCATGACCTGCTCGCGGGTCATGCCGCGCGCGGCCATCGTGTCGGGGATCTGATTCTCGACCAGCGGGGTCCAGACGTAGCCGGGGCTGATGCAGTTGGCGGTGACGCCGTGCTCGGCCAGTTCGAGCGCGAGCACCTTGGTCAGCCCGGCGATGCCGTGCTTGGCGGCGACGTAAGCGCTCTTGAACGGGCTCGCGGCGAGCGAGTGCGCGCTCGCGGTGCAGATGATCCGACCCCAGCGCTGCGCCTTCATGTGCGGCACCGCGAGGCGCGCGGTATGGAACGCGGCCGAGAGGTTGAGCGCGATGATCGCGTCCCACTTTTCGGGCGGGAAGTCCTCGATCGGCGAGACGTGCTGCATGCCGGCGTTGTTGACCAGCACGTCGACCGGCCCGGCGCCGGCCATCATCGCCTCGACCCCCGCGGCGGCGGTCAGGTCGCCGGCGGCGAAGGTGGCGCCGAGCTCGCCGCACAGGCGGTCGATCTCCTCGGGCGGGCCAAAGCCGTTGAGCACGAGATCGGCGCCCTCGGCGGCGAGCGCGCGAGCGATCGCGAGGCCGATGCCCGAGGTCGAGCCGGTGACGAGCGCGCGTTTGCCTTGCAGGAACATTCTCGACTCCACCCGGTTGGCTTGCCAGAAATTGAAGCGCGCCCGGCCCCTCGGGTCCAGCGTTTATTTCGCAGGCGCACAATCGGGAGGTCCCATGCGGCTCAATCCGTTCGATACCAGCAACATCCGGGTCGGGGGCGGAGGCGGCGGCGGCTTCCCCGGGGGCGGCGGCGGCTTCCCCGGGGGCGGCGGCGGCCAGCTCGGCTGCGGCGCGATCGTCATCGCGCTGATCGGGGCGCTGGTGTTCGGGATCGACCCCGCGCAGATGCTCGGCGGCATGCAAGGGACGCAGGCCGGGCCGGGGCAGGAGCAAGTCGGCCAGATGACCGAGCAGGAGCTGTGCACGCAGAACCAGTATGCGACCGAATCCTGCAACACGCTGCAGTCGCTCAACCAGCCCTGGGAGCCGCTGTTCCGCCAGGCCGGGATCGCGTTCGAGCAGCCGACGCTGTGGTTCTACAGCGGCGGGGTGCGCTCGGGCTGCGGCTCGGCATCGAGCGCGGCCGGG
>DATDLP010000008.1:0-3738 GCA_036519255.1 Croceibacterium sp. | reverse complement strand
TCGACTGGCCGACTTACGAGCCGGCGGGCGAGGGCACGTTCCGTGCGGGCCCGGGCATCGACCAGATCTCGCAGCTGATCGACGGCCTGCGGAGCAACCCCGGCGGACGGCGGCACATCGTCGAAGGGTGGAACGTCGCCGAGCTCGGCAGGATGGCGCTGCCGCCGTGCCACAAGACCTACCAGTTCCACGTCGCCGGCGCCAAAGGGCACGAGCGCCTGAGCTGCCAGCTCTACCAGCGCAGCTGCGACGTCGCGCTCGGCCTGCCGTTCAACCTGTTCGGTGCGGCGCTGCTCACGCGCATGGTCGCCGCGCAAGCGGGCTACGCGCCGGGCGAGCTGGTGTGGACCGGGGGCGACACGCATCTCTACCTCAATCATGCCGAACTGGTCGACGAGCAGCTTTCGCGGGAACCCTCGGGCGATCCCCGGCTTGAGCTGACACGGGAGCCGGATTCCATCTTCGACTACCGATTCGAGGATTTCGCGGTGCACGGCTATGCGCCTCTAGGCGCAATCCGCGCGCCCGTTGCAGTCTAGCCGGCCGGTCGGAGCAGATGCCGTTCGTCGCCGACAACAAGGCCCGGCGCACGTTCGACGACGAGCGGGGATTGGAGCTGGTGTGCAGGTATGGACGCGAGACAGTCGATTTCGCCATCCGCGGGCCCGGCCTGGCGCTCGACTTTCCTGCCGTCCTGCGCTCGAAGCCGCTAGCGGGTGCCGATTCTGCGCTACCGCCGGCGGAACGCAAGATTCTCGTCTGGCTCGTCCTGAACCTTGCCAACCGCGACGAGCAGACCCGCGGGATGGTCGCCCAGGCACTGGACGCGTTCAAGGGAGTCCACGGTTTTCCGGCAGGCCAGCGGGTGGAAGTGGAGTTCGTCGAGAGCTGGGACGACGCATTCGCGCAGGCCGATTGACCAACGAACCATGGGCTAATAAAATGTCGGGCGAGTAAAACAAAGTTTCACGCTCACTGGGAGATATCAGGATGGCCAAGGAGGTGCCGCAGACCGGGACCAATCGCCCCCGCCTGACGCTGCATGTCCCCGAGCCACCGGCCCGCCCGGGCGAGGATGCCGACTATTCGCACATTCCGGTTCCGGCGGCTGGCGCGCAGCCGCGGCCCGACGAGGCGTGTCCCGCATCGGAAACCTGGCCGCTGTGCAGCGACATGATCCGCGTGCTCGGCGAAGACGATCGCGCGCACGGGCCGTGGGATCCGCGCCTCACCCCGGACACCTTGCGCGAGATCCTGCGCAAGATGGCGCTGGTGCGCGCGTTCGACGGGCGGATGTACCGTGCGCAGCGGCAGGGCAAGACGAGCTTCTACCTCAAGTGCTCGGGCGAGGAGGCGACTTCGGTCGCGGCCACGCTGGCCCTCGATTTCGAGGACATGATCTTTCCCTCGTACCGCCAGCAGGGCTGCATGATCGCGCGCGGCTATCCGATCCTCGAGATGGTCAACCAGATTTACTCGAACCGGGCCGATAAGCTGAAGGGCCGCCAGCTGCCGATCCTGTACTCGGCGAAATCGGTCAACTTCTTCACCATCTCGGGCAACCTCGCGACGCAGCTGCCGCAGGCGACCGGGTTCGCGATGGCCAGCGCGATCAAGGGCGACAGCAAGATCGCCGCGGCGTGGGTGGGCGAGGGCTCGACCGCCGAGGGGGACTTCCACTCGGCGCTCACGTTTGCGGCGGTATACAACGCGGCCACGGTGTTCAACGTGATCAACAACCAGTGGGCGATCTCGAGCTTCTCGGGCATCGCCGGGGCCGAGCGGGCGACGTTCGCCCAACGCGCCGTCGGCTACGGCATTGCCGGCCTGAGGGTCGACGGCAACGACGCGCTGGCGGTCTACGCCGCCGAGCGCTGGGCGGCCGACCGCGCGCGCTCGAACGGCGGGCCGACGCTGATCGAGTTCTTCACCTACCGCGCCGAGGGCCATTCGACCTCGGACGATCCGACCGTCTACCGCAGCGTCCAGGAAGGCAAGGAGTGGCCGCTCGGCGACCCGATCGCCCGGCTCAAGGCCCACCTGATCGCCATCGGCGAGTGGTCGGACGAGCGGCACGAGGCGATGGACGCCGAGCTCGACGAGCATATCAGGACGGCGCAGAAGGAAGCCGAGAAGAACGGCATTCTCGGCCACGGGCTGCACCATCCGTTCCACACGATGTTCGAGGACGTGTTCGAGGAGCTGCCGTGGCACCTCGAGGAGCAGAGCGAGCAGGCGATCCGCGAAAGGCACATCAAGTGGCCAGAATGAGCACGCGCGTGAACGACAGCGACGAGCCCGTGACGCTGGCCGACGCGCCCGCGCACGCCATGACGATGATCGAGGCGATCAACGACGCGCTCGACACGATGCTCGAGCGCGATCCCGACGTGGTGCTGATGGGCGAGGACATCGGCTTCTTCGGCGGCGTCTTCCGCTGCACCGCGGGGCTGCAGGCCAAGCACGGCAAGACCCGCGTGTTCGACACCCCGATCACCGAATGCGGCATCATCGGCGCCGCGGTCGGCATGTGCGCCTATGGGCTGCGGCCGGTGCCCGAGATCCAGTTCGCCGATTACATCTACCCGGGGCTCGACCAGCTGGTCAGCGAGGCGGCGCGGCTGCGCTACCGCTCGGCCGGCGAGTTCATCGCGCCGATGACCGTGCGCAGCCCGTTCGGCGGCGGCATCTTCGGCGGGCAGACCCACAGCCAGAGCCCCGAGGCGATGTTCACGCATGTCTGCGGGATCAAGACCGTCGTCCCGAGCACCCCGCACGACGCCAAGGGCCTGCTGATCGCGGCGATCGTGGACGACGATCCGGTGATCTTCTTCGAGCCGAAGCGGATCTACAACGGCCCGTTCGACGGCTACTACGACCGCCCGACGCGGCCGTGGAAGGAGCATCCCGACGCGCTGGTGCCCGAGGGCTACTACTCGATCCCGCTCGGCAAGGCCCGGATCGTGCGCGAAGGCTCGGCGCTGACGATTCTCGCCTACGGCACCATGGTCCACGTGGCCGAGGCGGTGTGCCGCGAGAAAGGCGTCGATGCGGAGATCATCGACCTCAGAACGCTGGTCCCGCTCGACATCGAGGCTGTGGAAGAATCTGTGCACAAGACCGGCAAATGCATGGTCGTGCACGAGGCGACGCGCACCTCGGGCTTCGGCGCCGAGCTCGCCGCGCTGGTGCAGGAGCGCTGTTTTTATCACCTCGAGGCGCCGGTTGAGCGCGTCACCGGGTTCGACACGCCCTATCCGCACAGCCTCGAATGGGCCTATTTCCCCGGACCGATCCGCGTCGGCGAGGCGATCGACAAGCTGCTGGAGGCCTGAGCGATGGGGCGCTTCGTATTCCGCCTGCCGGACATCGGCGAGGGCATCGCCGAGGCCGAGATCGTCGCCTGGCACGTCAAGCCGGGCGATGTGGTCAAGGAGGACGGCCGGCTGGCCGACCTGATGACCGACAAGGCGACGGTCGAGATGGAAAGCCCGGTCGCGGGCAAGGTGCTCGAGGTGGCGGGCGAGGTCGGTGACGTGATTGCGATCGGCTCGCCGCTGGTGGTGCTCGAGACCGAGGGCGAGGGGGCCGAGGAGCGCGTCGCGGCGCCCGCGCCGGTGCCGCCGGCGGTCGAGGAGCGGATCGAGGTCGAGACGCCCGATGCCGGCGATGTCGAGGACGCGGCTGAGACGGTAGCGCTAGCTGAGCCCTCTCCCCGTCAGGGGAGAGGGTTGGGAG
>DATDLP010000007.1:0-10517 GCA_036519255.1 Croceibacterium sp. | reverse complement strand
CAGCGGTAGTCGGCATTGCAGCGGCGCGGGCGCGCGGGGGCGGGCGAGGGCGGTTCGGGGCTCATCGGCCAGTGTGGAGCAGACGAAATCCTACATTGGAAGTTCTTTTTATGTTCCGTTCGGTTGGTGGCAGGGCGGGGCCGTGGGCCGGGAATGTCTCACGCGGAGACGCGGAGGCGCGGAGGAGTCGGGCTTGCGGCGAAGCCGCGCTCGACCGCGGGACCGCTGGGAACCACGCTGGAGTTCGCGGAGCGGCTGCGCCGCGGGCGCCCTCTCTCTGCGTCTCCGCGTTTCTGCGTGAATCCGTTTTCCGAACCGGCCCCGTCGCGCACGCGCCGCGGGCCCGGCGCCCGACCGCGATAGTTGCCGTGGCGCTCAGTCGATGATCTCGGGGCCGCCTTCCGCTTCCATCCGCGCTAGGGCGGCCTTCCTTCCGGCGAGGCGCTCGGGCGGGTGCGGGTCCCAGGTCTCGACTTCGCCGATGACGCGCAGCGGCGCGCGCGAGCGGTAGGACTGGGTCGGGTTGCCGGGGGAAGGCTCCGTGCTCGACCTGCCCCCGGCAGGTCTGCGCGCGTCGCTGTCGGTGAGGTTGGGGTCGTCCTCGAACGCCCCGCTCGGCTCGACGAGGTAGATGCGCTCGCGGCCTTCGCCCTTGGCCAACTCGCAGCCCCAGATCGCCGCGTCGAGCGTGCCGGAGAAGTAGATCCACGACAGCTTGCGGTCGGCGTAGTTGGAGGTGAAGCCGGGCGTGAGCAGGTCGCCCGGCGCGTGGACGGCGCGGGTGCCGTGGTAGAAGGGGGGGTGGCGGCAGAGGCGTAGGTCATGGGGTGGGCTTAGGGCACTATAACAGCAACCTTTTACCCTCTTGCATTGCTGGTGTGAGCCCCGCGCCATCGCGCTGGTGCCTCATACTTTTGGAAGCCTAAGCGTCGATACAAAGTCTATCTCGTCGAACACACTCGACGCCATATGATCCAAAAGCTCAAGATCGCTATCGTCGAAATGGCGGATTTCAGCGTGCCCGGAATTTCCGATAACGGGGTCATGCACAACTCGAAGTTCATTTTGAAAGGAATGTCCTGCCGCAAGCACAGCTCCCACTTGCGCGCTGGCGAACAAACCCGAGGCCGGCAGCTTCTTACTGGGAAGTGACGCGCGGAATGCGATGGCCGCAGCACGCTTGCTGGCGCTGGACTTGGCACCGAAGTGCTCGATCCACGTCACCGATAGTCCGCCGGAATCTTCCGCACGAACTTCGAACGCCGACGGCGCGAGACCTTGATACGCGTCCGTGTCAGGATGACGCCTCTGCCTGTTCCTAGGCACGAAGCGTGTGACATGGTCTTCGGTCGGTAGATGCTTTCTAGCCGCCACTTAGCCACTTGTCGGCCTGATAGGGACCTAGGACCTCGCGCAAACGCGCGATGGTGGTTTCGCCTGCTGCCCGTTCGACCCCCTCTTCTCCGACTAGGACGACAAGCCAGCGCAAGCGGTTGCCCGGCAGAAACTCGATCGTAAGCCGGTCAGCGTTACCCCACATAGCGTACAGGTTACCTCGAGCCGAAAGAGCAAGGCTGGCTGCTGCCGTCACATCGTACGCAACAATAGTGCGGACGAACGACTGGTAAGACTCCAGCACGAGTGGGACGTCTCCCTCCATCCACTCGTCGACATCGTGAAGACGATCAATCTGACGAAACAGACGCTCGCGCACGGGGCGCGGAAGACGCATCGCTAGCTGTGACGTCCAAATCTTTGCCTCAGCGCGTGTTTGAAAAAGCACTTCGGCGATCGAAGGCTTTCCAGAGCGAATTATCGTCTTTGAGTCGAGCTTGTCCGAACGCACTATCGCGTGCCGCGGAATCTGAAACGAAGCACTGTCTAAGGTGCGTTCCGGGAGCTGCCATTCAATGGGGCGAGCTTCGCTGATGGTGTCATTCAAAAGTCCGAGCGGTCTCATTTAAAGCTCTGCCTCGCCAGCGGGGTGATCGACGCTTCGAATATCTCGTTCTTGAGTAACCGCATATCTCGCAGGCGCTCTACTATCTTGTCCTGACCAATCGGTAAATCCTTCGTCGCTGCAATGTCGATGTCGAGCAAAACAGGTGTTGTCATTGGAAGCTCCGGACGCAAAGTTCCTGACTGGACAATCGCGCTGAGACCTCGATCGGCGAAGTCCTTATCTATGCGCCATTGATAGGCGTTCAAGGGATCGAGCATCGGCAGGAGGTCAAGCTTTACGTTCAGGTAGTCTTCGTATCTGCCCACCCGATCGTCCCCAACGGGCACGTCAATCCTGTTTCGATACCGGACGCCAAACCTTTCGAAACGCGGCAACTTCTTGAGAGCACGTTCGATCCGCTCCAAGTCCCTCACGAAGCGATTTTCGAGGTCTTCCCAACACTCGTAAGGAGGCAGCCGGGACCAATTGAAGATTTTGGTGCTCACCTGAGCGCGATCTGTTTCATCAGCCGAACTGAGGCGATGAAGCCCGCGTGGCTCGCCGATTTCAGGTGACACGCCATTCGGATCAAACCGGACGCTAACGTCGACTTCCTGCTCCACTACGTGATGAGCATAATTTTTTGCAACCGCCTTTGCGGCCTTCGTAAGCAATCCCTCCGAAACCGTGTCGCGGAGACGCAGTTCGATAATTGCGTCGATGATAGGCGGCGATGGGTAGCGATGGACGTCGGTCATCGCGGTTTCCCGAGTCGATTTTGCTCCAGCCACGTTAGACGACTAGCCAGCGAGATTTCGGACCTCAACTGGTGGGATGCATAAATCCGGCAAGGGACAAAACATCGGGCGCATAATTTCAGTCATGCTCCCGCCCACCCGCGTCCACGTAGAGCTCGCTCCCAACTTCCCGAAACCTCTCGCTCATCTCCGCCATCCCGGCCTCGGCCTCCTTCGCCGCGACGAACCTCCCCACCTCCGCATTCTGCTTCGCCGCAAACTCCCTTACCTCCTGGGTGATCTTCATCGAGCAGAACTTGGGCCCGCACATCGAGCAGAAGTGCGCGGTCTTGGCGCCTTCGGCCGGCAGGGTCTGGTCGTGGTACTGCTCGGCGGTGTCGGGATCGAGCGACAGGTTGAACTGGTCGCGCCAGCGGAACTCGAAGCGGGCGCGGCTCAGCGCGTCGTCGCGGACTTTGGCGGCGGGGTGGCCCTTGGCGAGGTCGGCGGCGTGGGCGGCCAGTTTGTAGGTGACCACACCGACCTTGACGTCGTCGCGGTCGGGCAGGCCCAGGTGCTCCTTGGGGGTGACGTAGCAGAGCATCGCCGTGCCGAACCAGCCGATCAGGGCGGCCCCGATGCCGCTGGTGATGTGGTCGTAGCCGGGGGCGATGTCGGTCACCAGCGGCCCGAGGGTGTAGAACGGGGCCTCGCCGCAGGCGGCGAGCTGCTTGTCCATGTTGGCCTTGATCTTGTGCATCGGCACGTGGCCGGGGCCCTCGATCATCACCTGCACATCCTGGGCCCAAGCGCGCTTGGTCAGCTCGCCGAGGGTGTAGAGCTCGGCGAACTGGGCTTCGTCGTTGGCATCGGCGATGCTGCCGGGGCGGAGCCCATCGCCCAGGCTGTAGGCGATGTCGTATGCCTTCATGATCTCGCTGATCTCGTCGAAGCGCTCGTAGAGGAACGACTCCTTGTGGTGCGCGAGGCACCACTTGGCCATGATCGAGCCGCCGCGGCTGACGATGCCGGTGACGCGTTTGGCGGTCATCGGGATGTACGGCAGGCGCACGCCGGCGTGGATCGTGAAGTAGTCGACGCCTTGCTCGGCCTGCTCGATCAGCGTGTCGCGGAAGATCTCCCAGGTGAGGTCCTCGGCGATCCCGCCGACTTTCTCGAGCGCCTGGTAGATCGGCACGGTGCCGATCGGCACCGGGCTGTTGCGGATGATCCATTCGCGGGTGTCGTGGATGTTGCGGCCGGTGGAGAGGTCCATCACGGTGTCGGCGCCCCAGCGGATCGACCAGACCATCTTGTCGACTTCGCTGGCGACGTCGCTGGCGACCGCCGAGTTGCCGATGTTGGCGTTGATCTTGACGAGGAAGTTGCGGCCGATCGCCATCGGCTCGGCTTCGGGGTGGTTGACGTTCGACGGGATGATCGCGCGGCCGCGGGCAACCTCGTCGCGCACGAACTCGGGGGTGACGAAGTCGGGGATCTCGGCGCCGAAGTCCTCGCCGTCGCGGGCATAGGCGGCGAGACGGGCGCGGCCGAGGTTCTCGCGCTCGGCGACGTATTCCATCTCCGGGGTCACGATCCCGCGGCGGGCGTAGTGCATCTGGCTGAGGTTGGCGCCTGCCTTGGCGCGCAGCGGGCGCTTGATCACGTTGGGGTAGGCGGGGACGCCGCCCGAGCGGTCGGGGCCGAGTTGGCCGTTGTCCTCGGGCCGCACGTCGCGTGCGTCGTAAGCCTCGACGTCGCCGCGAGCGAGTTGCCACTCGCGGCGCAGCTGGGGCAGGCCGGCCTGGATGTCGATCAAGGCCGCGGGATCGGTGTAGGGGCCCGAGGTGTCGTAGACCCGTACCGGCGGCTCGCCGCTCGACGGCTCGAGGT
Source organism: Croceibacterium sp. (assembly GCA_036519255.1). Lineage (GTDB taxonomy): Bacteria > Pseudomonadota > Alphaproteobacteria > Sphingomonadales > Sphingomonadaceae > Croceibacterium_A. The sequence continues at coordinate 5,945 of DATDLP010000007.1, read as the reverse complement.
CGATCTCGCGCATGGCGACGCGCAGCGGGCCGACGTGGATCTTGCGGCTGCCGCGGATCGGGCCGGTGGTGACGCCGATTTCGAGTTTCGAGTTGATGTCGGCCATGCATGCTCTCCAAAACGGAAGGAGCACGGGCCCATCGACAAGCTCAGGACGCGTCTCCCTCCCTACGCCGGTGTCAGCCGGATCAGGTTCGGCGGGTCGCGGCCTCAACCGCCTCTCAACCGCTTGCGCGCGGTCCCCCGGGGAAGGCGCGACCCTAGGCGCAATGGGGCGTGAGGGGAAGGGCGATCACGTCGAAGCGCGGATGGAACAAAAAACGAACAAAGGTCTCGACCCGACTCGGGGCCGGAGTGCATGGGGGCGTCATGGCAAAGCGCGCGCCCGTCAGCTCCTACCAACTGAAAATCCAGGCGCTGCTGATCCTTTACAAGCTGGCGAACGTCCGCCGGAGCAAGGCGTACGATCGTAGCTGGTGCCTGCGGTTCCTGCTCGCCTTCCTCTATTCGCGGTCGGACGGCGACCGGTCCGCGTTCGACGCCTACTGGAAGGCGGCCACGCGGCCGCATGCATCGGGCGAGACCGCGACGCGGGTGCGCGTGATCGAAATGCGGCGCGAGGCCAACCGGATCTGCCTTGCCGTCGGCGAGCAGCCCAAGCAGATCCAGGACCAGTTCTGGGACGAATTGACCCGGGAGGCCTATGCGGCGCGGGGCGAGGAGGTGACCATTCTCAGGTGAGGCGCATGCATCGCCCGGAGTCCGATCAGTAGTGATACCGGCACTGGGCGATTTCGAGCGCCTGCGTCTCGCCCTTGCCGCTGACGCGATAGACCAGGCGGTGTTCCTGGTTGATCCGGCGCGACCACCAGCCGGCGAGGTTGCCGCCGAGGGGTTCGGGCTTGCCGGTGCCCCGGAAAGGATCCCGCGTGCATTCCTTGAGGAGACCGTTCAGCCGGGCGAGCATCTTCCCGTCCCCGGCTTGCCAGTGCAAATAGTCCTCCCAAGCCGTCGGCCAGAAGACGATTTTCACGGTTCGATCAGTTCGTGCTCTTCGCCTTCGCCGTTCTCCAGCCCGCGCACGGCTTCGAGCAGCCGCTTCGCATTGGCCGGCGAGCGCAGCAGATAGAGCGTCTCTTCGATCGAGGCCCATTCGCTCTGCGATACCAGCACCGCGCCCTCGCCGCGCTGGCGGGTGATGGCGATCGGAGCGCGGTCCGCGACGACCTTGTCGATCACCGACTTCAGGTTTTCGCGCGCCTCGGAATAGCTGATAGTCCGCATGAGACCTATCTGGACAATAAGTTGTCCAATGTCAAGATCGCCGCTACAGCCCCACCGCGTCGAGCAGCTGCGCGATCCACGCGCCGGTGCCCGGATCGCGCAGCGGCATCGTGTTGGTGTAGGCCCAGGCGCAGCCGTCGACCCCGGCGGCGGCGAACGCGTCGTGCACGGCGCCGTAGTACGTCACTCGCTGGGCGAGCGGGATGCCTTCGTAGGCGCCGTACTCGCCGAGGAACAGCGGGCGGCCGGTGCGGGCGATGAAGTCCTGCGCCTTGCGCACGTTGGCGGCGAGGTCGGCGGAGTCGGTGCCGCTCGGGAAGGTCCGGCCGGCCGGCTGCAACGGGGTGACCCACGGGGCGCCCTGGTGGGTGAAGGCGAACGGGTCGTAGTAGTGGAAGGTGGCGACGAGGTAGGCGTCGTCGGGCAGCGGCAGCGTGGCCAGCGAGCCGATCCCGCTCCACGCTTCGCCGCCGATCACAACGGGACGCGTGGGGTTGGTGGCGCGGACCTCGCTCAACGCGGGCTCGAGCACCGTGCGCAAGTTGGCATGGGTCAGGCGGTCGTGCGGCTCGTTGAGCAGCTCGAACCAGACTTGCGCGTCCTTGCTGCGGAAGCGCTCGGCGATCTGCTTCCACAGGCCGGCAAGGCGCGCGGTCTGGCCGGCGGGATCGGCGAACACACTGCCCTGCGGATCGTCGTAGTGGTGCAGGTCGAGGATCACGCGCAGCCCGGCGGCGCGCGCGGAGTCCACCACCTGCTCGACCCGCGCCATGAACGCGGGCTCGATCGCGTAAGGCGGGGTGGTCGCGGCGTGGTTGGAGAAGCGCACCGGGAGGCGCACGGTCTGGAACCCGCGCGCGGCGATCTCGGTAAAGTCGTCGGCCGCGATCGCGCGGCCCCAGTCGCCTTCGTTGGGCGCCTCGAGGTGGTTGCCCATGTTGAGGCACGCGCCGATGCGGGTATTGGCCTGAGTCAGCACCGGGGTGGCCGAGGGCGTCGGAGTGGGGGCCGGTGCAACCGTCGGCGTGGGGGCCGGCGCGGCGCTGCCCGAGGAGCCGCTCGATCCGCCACCACCGCAGCCCGAAACGGCCGCGAGGGAGGCCAGCGCTACGCCGAGCGTCCAGCGATTCGCGCGATAGCCGAGCGCTGCATTCACCGGCGATGCTCCCCAAATCTTGTTCTGTTAGCGCTAACATGCCTGCGCCACCGCGGCGGTGTCAATCGCCTGCCGCAACCCACGTCCCGCGCACGCTAGTAGAGCGGCTCCAGCCCGTTGGCGGGGGCCTCGGCCAGCGGCGCTGCATCCTGCGGCGCAACCGGCTGGTCGAGCGAAACCGGCAGCGCCTCGATCAGCGGAAGATCCTCGTGCTCCTCCCCGATTGCCGGAACGCCCTCGGTAAAGTCGCTGTAGGTCCAACTCGGGTATTCCGGCTCCCAGTCGTGCACGGTCTCGTGGGCGAAGGCGGGGGCATAGCTGTCGGGGCCCATGTAAGGGTCGAAGCTGGCGATGAAGGCTTCGGCCTCGCCCGTCTCGTCTGCGGTGTCCCGCCCCTGCAGCAGATGGCCCCAGGTCGGCTCGGGTGGCCGCTTCATGACCGGATGCGCGACGCTGCCAAGTAGCGTGCCGAGCAGGATACCGCCGCCCGCGATCGCCAGTGCCGTCTTGCCGAGCGTAAGCATGCGGTCTCCTTTACCGTCCGGCCGACAATCGAACGCGTCAGGAGCCGGGGGCGTTCCAGACATCGATTGGGCTTGCGGCAGCCCTTGCCTGGGCTACCTTGCGTCGTCGGAGTGCTGGGGGCTTTCAATGCGATACCTGCTGGCGGTGCTGGTCGCGCTTTTGCTGCCCGCGGCGGCGCAGGCCGAGTGGCTCGAGGCGTCGAGCGCGCACTTCGTGGTCTATGCCGACGACAGCGAGCGCGACGTGCGCCGGTTCGCCGAGCAGCTCGAGCGTTTCCATGCGGCGATGGAGCTCGTCACCGGGCTCGAGGTGCAGCAACCGAGCCCGTCGAACCGGGTCACCGTGTACATGGTCCGCAACCAGCGGCAGATCGAGCGCCTGGCGGGCAGCCGCAACATCGGCGGGTTCTACATCCCGCGCGCGGGAGGCTCCGTGGCGTTCGTCCCGCGGGTCCAGGCGCGCGAAGGCCAGCCCGCCTACTCGATGATCGTGCTGCTGCACGAGTACGCGCACCACTTCCTGCTTTCGACCAGCCGCTTCCCGAGCCCGCGCTGGTTGGGCGAGGGCGGGGCGGAATTCTTCGCTTCGACCGAGTTCTACGCGGACGGCGGGCTCGGCATCGGCACGCCGGCGCAGCATCGGGGCTGGGAGCTGGAACTGGCGCGCAACGTCCGTGCCGCCGACCTCGTCGACAGCGCCTACGCGTGGCGGCCGACCAGCAACGACTCGTTCTACGGCAAGAGCTGGCTGCTCTATCATTACCTGGTGTTCACCCCCGAGCGCCGCGGCCAGTTGCGCGGATACCTGGCCGCGATGGTCGGCGGCATGTCCTCGCTCGAGGCGGCCGAGGCGACCTTCGGCGATCTCGACCAGCTCGAGCGCGACCTGCAGGAATACCTCGAGCAACCGACGATGCTGTCGATGCGGTTTCGCCCCGACCAGCTCGCGATCGGGCCGATCACCGTGCGCCAGGTGAGCGCGGGCGAGGCTGACATGATGCAGGTGCGGATCATGTCGAAGCGCGGGGTCGGCCGCGAGGAGGCGCTCGATTTGCTCGCGGACGCGCGCAAGGTCGCGACGCGCTATCCGGGCGACGCCGCGGTGCTCGCCGCGCTCGCCGAGTCCGAGTACGACGCCGGCAACGACGCCGAGGCGATCGCGGCCGCCGAGGCGGCGCTCGCGATCGATCCGGGGCAGGTCAATGCCTACCTGCAGAAAGGCTACGCGCTGTTCCGCCGCGCGGCCGACGCCGACGATCGCGTGGCCGCGTACCGCGCGGGGGTTCAGCCGTTCATCGCGCTCAACCGGATCGAGAACGATCACCCGCTGCCGCTGCTCTATTTCTACCGCAGCTTCGTCGAAAGCGGCCGCGAACCCTCGGAGACCGCGGTACAGGGACTCGAGCGAGCCGCCGAGCTGGCCCCGTTCGACTTGCCGCTGCGACTGAACCTGGCGACGGTGCAGTTGCAGGACGGTCGGGTCGAGCAGGCCCGCGCCAACTTCCTGCCGGTGGCCTACAACCCGCACGGTGGACAGATGGCTGTCGCCGCGCGCAGGGTCATCGAGCAGATCGACGCCGGCACGCCGCCGGATTCGGACGGCCTGCGGCTGATCTTCGAGGGCGGGGCGGCGTCGCCGGAAGCCGGCACAGAGCCATCGGGAACGCCGGGCGATGCATTGGATTGACCGTAGATGACCCGCTATGCCCGCCTGCTTCCGGCGTTCGTGCCGCTGTCGCTAGCCGCCTGCCAGCCCGTCGCCGAGTCGGGCGGCGCTGCCGCAGAGACCGCGCCGGCAACCGTGCCCGATGCTGCGGCGACCCAGACCTACGACGGGATTCGCCCGGACGAGACGCTACGCTTCACCGGCACCGAGCCGTTCTGGGGCGGCGAGGTCACCGGGGCGTCGCTGACTTACACCACACCCGAGGACCAGGACGGCACCGCGATCGCGGTCGAGCGGTTTGCGGGGCGTGGCGGGCTGTCGTTCAGCGGACGGCTCGCCGACGCCGGGTTCGAGATGACGGTGACGCCGCTTGGATGCAGCGACGGAATGTCGGACCGGACTTATCCGTTCACCGTCACGCTCAAGATCGGCGACGACTTGCGCAACGGCTGCGGCTGGAGCGAGCGCGAGCCGTTCCAGGGCCCGGCCCAACCCTGATTACTGATCGAGGTTAAGTATCGGGGTTCATTAGAGAATTCGAGGTCCAGGGTGGAACTCGCAAGGCCATGTCCGGTTGCCGGAAGAGCATTCCACAACAGGACACGACCCCATGAACAACCGTTTCGCAATGGCTTCAGTCGCGGCAATGGCGCTCGCCGCCTGCGCCGCCGAGGACGACGCCACGGAAACCCCGACCACCGAGGAAACCACGCCCATGCCTGAGCCCGCGCCCGCGGATGCACCCGATCCGGCAACGCCGCAGGGCTTCGTCACGACGGCCGCATCGAGCGACATGTACGAGATCGAGGCCGGGCGGCTGGCGCAGGAGATGGGATCGAGCCAGGCGGTCAAGGACTTCGGGGCGATGATGGTCAAGGACCACACGACCTCGAGCGACAAGCTCAGGAGCGCCGTCGCCTCGGGTGGCGCCGGGCTCGCCACCCCGCCGGCCATGCTGCCCAAGCATCAGCAGCAGCTCGATGCGCTGCGTAGCGCCGGTGCCGACTTCGACCGCGTCTATACGGAGCAGCAGGTGGCCGCGCATCGGGAGGCGCTCGCTCTGCTGCAAGGCGAGGCCGCGACCGGCACAGTGGCGTCGCTCAAGGCTTTCGCCTCGACCGTGATGCCGGTGGTGCAAGGCCATCTCGACCACGTGCGCGGCCTGGCCGGCGACGCTGGCGGCGGCGAATAGCGGCACTATATCGGCGGGATGAGCGACCCCGATCATTCCGCCGTCCAGCCGAGCCTGTTCATCCCGCACGGCGGCGGACCGTGCTTCTTCATGCCCGACCCGCGCGGAATCTGGGGGCAGATG
>DATDLP010000006.1:0-6399 GCA_036519255.1 Croceibacterium sp. | reverse complement strand
CGATCAGCGGTAGATCTTCGTCCGTGAACGGGCCCTGCCCCTCGGCTGGGGCGAAATCGTAGTAGAAACCGTCCTCGGTCGCCGGGCCGAAGGTGATCTGCGTGCCGGGCCACAGCGCCTGGACCGCCTCGGCGAGCACGTGGGCGAAGTCGTGGCGGGCGAGCTCGAGCGCGTCGGCCTCGTCGCGGCTGGTGACCAGAGCGAGCTGGGAGTCGCCCTCGAACGGCCGGTTGAGGTCGCGCACCTCGCCATCCACCCGCGCCGCCAGCGCGGCCTTGGCCAGGCCAGGGCCGATCGCCGCGGCAACGTCGGCCGGGGTCGAGCCTGCCGGCATCTCGCGCACCGATCCGTCGGGCAGGCTGATCTTCAACAACTCGGTCATCGTATCCGTCTCTCAGGTTTGCGGCGCGATGGCACAAAGCCGCGCGCGCTGAAAGTCCCGGCGCCGGTTGGGTGGCTTGCGATACGGGAGGTGACGCCGGGCCGCCCGTATCCCGGGCGGCGGCGGCAGCGTCAGAACGCGGCCGAACGCCCCCGGGCGGTGGGGGTGGTGGTAGTCCGCGTAGTGGTGGCGCAGTTCGACATCACGCGACGCCCCTAGCGGGAAAGCGCAAACGAGTCACTAATCGCGACGCGCGGCTCAGTTGCCGTTGCTCGGAACGCTGAAGCGTCCGGTCACGCGGCCGCCCTGCGTACCGCGGGCACCGCCGCCGTCGACGCTCGACAGGCCGGTGTTGAGATCGATAGTCAGCCGGCCGCCGTTGAGCGTGTCGCCGCCGCGGCGCAGCGCGACGCCGCCCGAGAGGATGATCACCCGGCGGTTGAAGTCGTAGACCCCGGCCGAGCCGCTCGCGCGCTCGCTGCCGCGCGTGACCACGACCCCGCCGGTGGCGTCGATCCGCTGGATCTTGAGCCCGCCGGTGTCTGTGTAGGCGACGGTGGTGCGCTGGGCGGTGAGCCGCAGGTCGCCCTGGGTGATCTGCACGTCGCCCGAGAGCACCACGCGCTTCTGGCGGTCCTGCAGCTCGATCCGATCGGCCGCGTAGTCGACCGGCTGGTTCGAGTTGAAGCCGGCGATCGCCTGCGCCCCGGCGGTCGAGCCGTAGATCAGCGCAACCAGCCCCGCCGCGGCGAAGCCGGTGGCGAAAGCGCGCGTGACGGTTCGGGCCAAAGGGATTCTGCGGGCGGTCATCGCGCCCTTTCCTAGAGAGGCGGCGCGGGCGTGAAAAGCCCTGCTCACGGCATTCTCAGCTGGCCGGGGACCATGCGCAGCCGGGCGTTGCCCTCGAGCGTGACGGTGCGGGCGTCGAGATCGGCGGCCATCCCGTCGGCGCGGAAAGTGCCGGCGGGGACCGAGCCGGCGATCCCGCCTTTCCCGCTCAGGCTGCGGTCGGGCAGATCGACCGCCACGCCGCGGGCCGACATGCGGTAGCCGTCGGCCGCGGCGAAGCGGACCTCGCCGTCTATCGCGACCCGCTGCGCGTCGATGTTGTAGCGGCCCGCGGCCGCGTTGAGCACCGCCGGGCCTTCGGACAGCAGCATGCGCGCGGTCAGGTCCTCGAGCCGCACCTCAGGCACCAGCGCGCTCGCCTGGACTGCCTCGCCGGCCTCGAGCGAGAACGGCCGCCCGCGCTTGTCCTCGCCGCGGTACATCGCGTTGTCGACCCGCAGCCGGTCCTTGGCGGTATCGACCTTGTTGCGGTCGAGGATGAAGCTGACCTCGCCGCGCGGGCTCAGCGGGGCGATCAGCATCGTCGCCAGCACCGCACCGACCAGCGCCGGCAGCGCCACCGCGAGCACGCGCACCGCGCGGTCGAGCTGGCTCCCCGGGGCGGCGAAGCCCCGGCGGCGGTCGCGCATCTGGTCGGCCTGCCGGCTCATTATCGTGTCCGAACTCCTGACACGACAACTCAGTCGTGCGTGAAAATGTCCTTGTCCGCCCATCCGGCAAGGTCGAGCCGAACGCGCGTCGGGAGAAAATCGAAACAGGCGCGGGCGATTTCAAGCCGGCCCTCGCGGATCAGCCGCTCCTCGAAGATCGCCGCCATGCGGTGAAGAAAGCGCACGTCGGACGCGGCGTACTCGCGCTGCGCGTCGCTCAGCGTGGGCGCGCCCCAGTCGCTCGACTGCTGCTGCTTGGAGATTTCCTCACCGAGCAGCTCGCGCACGATGTCCTTGAGCCCGTGCCGGTCGGTGTACGTGCGGGTGAGCTTGCTGGCGATCTTGGTGCAGAACACCGGCGCGGCGAGCACGCCGAGGTAGTGCTCGATCGCGGCGAGATCGAACCGCGCGAAGTGGTAGAGCTTCACGCGGGCCGGATCGGCCAGCGCGGCCTTGAGGTTGGGCGCATCGTAGGCGCTGCCGTTGGCGAAGCGCACGAGATGCTCGTCGCCCCGGCCGTCGCTGATCTGCACGACGCAAAGGCGGTCGCGCGGAGTGACGAGGCCCATGGTCTCGGTATCGACGGCGAGCGCGGCACCGGGGGCGAACACGTCGGCGGGGAGGTCTTCCTCGTGAAAATGTACTGTCATTGTGCGGAGCCTTAGGCGGATTGGGGATAGAGGGAAAGGGGCGGTGGCAGGCGGCCCGGGCGCGGCATAGGGTTGCAACCATGGCCGAAGCTATTCCCGAAAGCTGGCGCGGCGCGCTCGAACCGGCGCTGGCGACGCGCGAGGCGCGCCAGCTCGGCGGCTGGCTCAAGCAGCAGGAGGAAAGCGGCAGCACGATCTACCCGCCGCGCGGCCAGCGGCTGCGCGCGCTCGAGCTGACTCCGCTCGATCAGGTCAAGGTGGTGATCCTCGGGCAGGATCCGTACCACGGCCCCGGCCAGGCGCACGGGCTGTGCTTCTCGGTGCCTGACGGGGTGCAGGTGCCGCCGTCGCTGGTCAACATCTACAAGGAGCTCGAGAGCGACCTCGGGATAGCGCGGCGGCCGAGCGGCAACCTCGAGCGCTGGGCGGAACAAGGCGTGTTGCTGCTCAACAACTCTCTGACCGTCGAGGCGCACAAGGCGGGGAGCCACGCGGGCAAAGGATGGGACGCGATCACCGACGCAGCGGTGGCGGCGGTGGCGGCGCAGGAGCTACCCGGGGTGTTCATCCTGTGGGGCAGCCATGCGCGCAACAAGGCGGCGCGGGTAGCCGGGCTCGGGCCGGGCACGCACCACCTGGTGCTGACCTCGCCGCACCCGAGCCCGCTTTCGGCGCATGGGGGATTTTTCGGGTCGAGGCCGTTCAGCAAGGCGAACGCGTTTCTCGAGGCGCAGGGGCGCGGGGCGATCGAGTGGTGAAAGGCCGAGGTCAGTCGAAGACGGCTGCCTTGTCCTTGTAGAAACACCGTGCTGCCCCCTCAGGCCTCCGCCAGCCCCATCCACTCGTAAGCGCTCGTCTCCGGCCCGCTCTCGTTGATCGTCGCGCGGCGCATGTCGCGGCGGTAGGCATTCGACAACAGCGGAGTCGCCGCGTGCATCGTCGTGCGGTTGTCCCAGATCACGAGGTCGTGCCGGCGCCATTGGTGGCGGAAGACGTATCTGTCCTGCGTCGCGTGCGCATAAAGCCGGTCGACCAGTTCCGCGCCTTCGACCGGGTCCATCCCGACCACCCCGATGCAGTGGCCGCCGACGTAGAGCGCCTTGCGGCCGTCGACGCTGCGCACGAGCGGATGCTCGACCGGCGGGAACGGGATGATCCGGCGCATCTCGGGGGTGATCTCGCCCTTGAGCCCGGCGCGGCGGCGGCCTTCCCAGAAGTCGTGCACGCCGACGAGATGCTCGATCCGCGCCTGCGTCTCCGCTGGCAGGTCGTCCCAGGCAGCGCGGGCGTCGAGGAAGCAGGTGTCGCCGCCGGCTTCGGGCGGCGGGGTCTCGTGGCCGAGCAGCAGCGACCACTTGGTCGGCATCGTGTGGAACGAGCTGTCGGTGTGGAACCGCTCGGCGCCCTGCGCGAGCTTGAAGCCCTCCGAGCCGTAGGCGATGATCTCGCCGTCGCGGTCGAGGTTGCCGGCGTAGAACAGGTCCGGGTCGTACACGCGCTTGCCCTGCGCGCGGGTGCCGCCGGGAGCGCGGCTCGGGATCTCGAGCGGGCCGAACGCGCGGCTGAAGCGCTTGTGCTGCGCGTCGGAGATTCGCGCGTCGCGCACCACCAGCACGCCGTAGCACGCCATCGCCGCCTCGACCGTCGCGACCAGCTCGGGCGACGGCTCGACGGTGAGATCCGCCCCGACGAGCTCGGCAGCGAACAGCGGATGCAGCGGGCGGACGTCCATCGGCGCTAGGTAGTTCATCGGATCAACTGTTGCAAAAGTAACCGGCGGGTGCGAGCGGTGGGCGCATGGGCAAGGGGCTCGACTGGGGAATCCTCGCAGGATCGGTCGGACCGCGGGTGCGGCTGCTGCGCAACACGCTGACCGCGCGCTCGATCGCCGTTTCGGCGCCGCATGGCCTGCCGACCGGATCGCTCACCGTGCTGGCGCTGATCGCGGCCAATCCGGGCAGCTCGCAAAGCGCGCTGGCGCGGCGGGCGGGGCTCAACAAGTCGGCGCTGGTCGGGATCGTCGACCAGCTTGAGGCGCGCGGGCTGGCGACCCGCGACCGTTCGGCCGGGGACCGGCGGACCAACCAGATCAGCGTGACGGCCGAAGGCGAAGCGGCGATGCGGGCGCTGTTCGCGGCGGTGAGCCCGGAGGAGGGGCCGATCCGGGAAGCGCTCGGGGCGGCCGATCTCGCGCTGCTGCTGGAGTTGCTCGATCGCGCGATCGCGGCGGTGGAGCGGAGATAGCGCCGTCAGGGCAGCCGCGTGCCGTGGGTCTCGCGTACCGGGATGCCTACGGAGTCGAAACCCTCGAGACAGAACACGTTCACGCCGTAGCTGTCGGGCATCATGCGCTTGCGATGGAAGGGATAGATTCCGCAGGTGCCGCAGAAGAAATGGCGCGCGACCTCGGTGTGGAAGCGGTACTCGCGCAGCGCCTCGGCGCCCGCGAGCAGCTCGAAGCGGTCCTCGTGGACCATGACCATCAACGCATTCTTGCGCCGGCAGATCGAGCAGTCGCAGGTGGTCAGCTCGGGAAAGTCGGTGGTCACCGCGAAGCGCACCGCGCCGCAGTGGCAAGTCCCTTCGTAGCGGGCGGGGGTGCGGGAACTCATCGCGTGAATTCCCGCGTCCGGATTACCGCGGCAGCTCGGTGACGCCCATCAGCGCCTGGTCGACCGCGCGGGCGCACTGGCGGCCCTCGCGGATCGCCCAGACGATCAGCGACTGGCCGCGGCGCATGTCGCCGCAGGCGAACACGCCGTCCTCGCTGGTGGCGTAGCTGAACGTGTCGGCCTGGACGTTGCCGCGCTGGTCGAGCGCGACGCCGGCCTGCGACAACAAGCCGGCCTTCCGCGGCCCGACGAAGCCCATCGCCAGCAGGATCAGGTCGGCCGGGAGCACGAACTCGCTGCCCGGCACCTCGTTGAGCGAGCCCTCGCTCCAGTCGGCGCGGACGCACTTGAGCCCGGTGACGGTGCCGTTCTCGCTGACCACTTCCTTGGTCAGCACGGCCCAGTCGCGGTCGACGCCTTCCTCGTGGCTCGACGAGGTGCGCAGCTTCATCGGCCAGTTGGGCCAGGTCAGCGCCTTGTCCTCCTTCTCGGGCGGCTGGGGCATGATCTCGATCTGCGTGACGCTCTTCGCGCCCTGGCGGTTCGAGGTGCCGACGCAGTCCGAGCCGGTGTCGCCGCCGCCGATCACGATCACGTTCTTGCCGGTCGCGGTCAGCGTGCCGCGCGGCGCGGCGCGCTCCTCGCTGTCGCCGGCGACCCGCTTGTTCTGCTGGGTGAGGAACTCCATCGCCAGCCGCACGCCGGGCATCTCGGCACCGGGGATCGACAGCGGGCGCGGGTCCTCGGCGCCGCCGGCGAGCACGACCGCGTCGAAGTTCTCGCGCAGCGAGGCCATCGACACGTCGATGCCGACTTCGGTCGAGGTTTTGAAGGTGACGCCTTCGGCCTCCATCTGAACCGCGCGGCGGTTGATGAGGTGCTTCTCCATCTTGAAGTCGGGGATGCCGTAGCGGAGCAGGCCGCCGACGCGGTCGGCCTTCTCGAACACCGTGACCGCGTGGCCGGCGCGCGCGAGCTGCTGCGCGGCGGCAAGGCCGGCGGGACCGCTGCCGACGACCGCGACGCTCTTGCCGGTCTTCTGGGCGGGCACTTGCGGCTCGATCCAGCCTTCCTTCCAGCCGCGATCGACGATCGCGCATTCGATCGACTTGATGGTCACCGCCTGGTCGACGATGTTCAGCGTGCAGGCAGCCTCGCACGGGGCGGGGCAGATGCGGCCGGTGAACTCGGGGAAGTTGTTCGTCGAATTCAGGTTGACGAACGCGTTCTTCCAGTCGTCGCGATAGACGAGGTCG
>DATDLP010000005.1:0-7565 GCA_036519255.1 Croceibacterium sp. | reverse complement strand
CATGCGCAGCTGGTTGATGAAGATCACCATGCAGCGCGAGCGGCTGATCGAGCCGGTCAGCTTGCGCAGCGACTGCGACATGAGCCGCGCCTGCAGGCCGACGTGCGAATCGCCCATCTCGCCTTCGATCTCGGCCCGCGGCACCAGCGCCGCCACCGAGTCCACGACCAGCACGTCGATCGCGTTCGAGCGCACGAGCGTGTCGACGATCTCGAGCGCCTGCTCGCCGGTGTCGGGCTGCGAGACGATCAGCTCGTCGATGTCCACCCCGAGCTTCCTGGCGTAGACCGGGTCGAGCGCGTGCTCGGCGTCGACGAACGCGGCGGTGCCGCCGCCCTTCTGCGCCTCGGCGATCACGTGCAACGCGAGCGTGGTCTTGCCCGAGCTCTCGGGCCCGTAGACCTCGATCACCCGGCCGCGCGGAAGGCCGCCGACGCCGAGCGCGATGTCGAGCCCGAGCGAGCCGGTCGAGATCGTCTCGACCTGCATCGTCTCCTTCTGGCCCAGCTTCATGGCCGAGCCCTTGCCGAACGCGCGATCGATCTGCGCGAGTGCTGCCTCGAGCGCCTTCTGACGGTCCACGCCTGATTCCTTCATTACGAGCTTCAGTTCCGTCGCCGCCATGACATGGCCTCCGTCAGTTGCAAGGGTTGCGTTCAACTCGTCAACGAGGTTGCGTGTATTCTGTTTGTTCTCTCAGAACAAGGGGGGAACAGCAATTTTTCGCCGATTGCGTCCGCGGCGGATTTTTTCCACACTCCGAGCCGCCTTCAGGAGCCACGAGATGAAGCCCTCGCCGATCCTCTCGCTGTGTCTCGCGCTGTACCTGGCAGTGTTCGCCGCGCCCGCGATTGCCCAGGCACCCCCACCCTCGCCGGAGGATCAGATCCGCACCGTCCTCGCGCGGTGGTACGAGGAGTTGGCGAAGGAGGAAGATGGCCGCACTTGGGACCTCGTCGCGCCGGGCTTCATCGACGCCAGCCCGCACTACACGCACCTCGACACCGGCAGCCGGGCGTTAGGCCCGCGCGTCTACACCTCGCTCGCCGCGCGGGCGCTCAGGTTCGCCTACCGCATCCGCATGATCCGCCACGACGCAAGCTTCGCCAGGGTCAGTGTCGACGAGCGCGGCTTCTTCTACGCCTGGGCCGCGCAGCAGACTTACGAGAACGCCGCCGACACCACGTTCATCCTCGAGCGCAGCGAGGAGGATTCGCGCTGGCGCATCGTCGCGCACCAGAGCGGCTCGACGGGCTTCGCGCCGAGCCAGGCGACGGTGCCGCTGCCCGACTTGCGCGAGCTGTTCTATGCCACCGAGGGCAAGGATCGCGATCCGGCCAGCGATGCCGAAGGGGCGGGGCGGTTCTAGCGGCTCACTCGGTTTCCTCCACCTCCCGCGATTCCCACGCGACTTCGCGCCGCCCGTTGGCCGGGACGACGACCTCGACGATCGTCTTGCCGTCCTTGATCCGCGTCCCGCGCACGCGGCGGAACTGCCGCTCGGACGGCTGCCCGAGCACGACCCGCACCGTCACGGGCCGGGCATTGGCGTTGGTCAGCACCGTGCGCACCTGCAGCCAGCGGGTCTCGTCGTCCCAGTCGTCCTGGCTGGGCGTGATGCAGCGCGCCCAGACCTGGCTGCTTTCGCCAAGCCCGATCTCGACATCCTGCCCCGCGGCATAGTCGCGCAGTCGGTCCTCGGCGACCAGCTGGTCGCCGCGCGGCGACGGCTCGAACACCGTGATCCCGCCCATCGGTAGCGCCACGCCGAGGCCGTGCCGCTCGTCGTTGACCGTCGCCATCAGCCTGCGCACGGGTTCCGCGTCGTCCTGATCGTCCGATTCCGGCGTGCACGCGGTTTCGTAAAGCAAACGGCCCTCGACCTCGTCCTTGACCAGGAAAGCGACCTGCTTGAGGCTCTCGGAGGCGACGGTCACGCGCTCGGGCACGCGGTACAGCTTGAGGTCCCCAAGCTGCTCCTCGCTCGCCATGATGTGCGTCCCGGTGACGATGATGTTGTCGCTCTCGTCATACCCCTCCGCGGCGTCCTCGCCCCGGGCTCTCCTCTGGGCCGCCGCGCCCGGGCGCGGCGCAGGCTGCACCGGCATGCCCGCCGCCGTGCTGCCGAACGGGTAGCACGTGAGATTGATCGCCCGCGCGTTTGGCGACCGGGCCAGTTCCTCGAAGTCGCTCACCACGTTGAGCTTGCCCGCGACCACCAGCAACTCGGCGTCCTCGAAGCTCTGCGCGTTGTCGTTGAGCAGCGTCAGCCAGCTCATCAGCCGCATGCGAACCGCGTCGCTCCGTCCTGGCTCGTCGACCGTCGCAACGTAGTGCGCCTGCCAATCGAAGCCCCAGGCGAGATAGGTGAGCTCGAGGGTGTAGGTTCCCCCGGCCGGGTCGCGCGTGTCGAGGGTGAACACCGGTTGCGGCGACAGGCCCGCAGGCACGCGGTCGAAGGTCAGGCGCTCGGGCAACCCCGCGCAGCGTACCGCCTCGAAGCCGTCGCTGGTCTGCAGCACCAGCCCGCCGTCGGCCCGGGTGCGCACGATCGCCTCCTGCGCCACCGCCTCGCCGGTCGCGGGGTTGGTGCGGGTGACGGTCACCCGGTTGCCGAGCGTGCCGTCGACCAGCGACCCGGGGCTCAGCAGCTCCGCGTTGCGGTTCTTCTCGATCGTCCCGCCGGGCAAACCGGTGACGATCGCGCTGACCGCGATCATGCCTTCGGCCACGCCGGCGAAGCGGATCGTCGACTCCCCGGGCGGCAGCGCGACCGTGCGTGTCTCGGTGATCATGGCGAAGCCCTGCGGCCAGCCAAAGTCCATCTCGCCGCCTGCCCCCCGGTCGGGATCGCGGTAGATCGTCACCCCGAGCGCCGTCGGCGGCGAAGCCTCGACCGTCTCGCGCGCGGCGAGCGGCGCGCCCGCGAGGAGCGCGAAAGCCAGCGCGGCGTGGCCCGCCGCGCCTAGCCCGCGCCCGTTTGCCGCGCTTCCCATTCGATCTCGCGCTGCCCGTTGCCGGGAACGGTCACCTCGAGGATCGTGAGCCCGTCCTTGACCCGCGTGCCGGCAAGGCCGCGCAGCTGCCAGGAGGCCGGGCTGCCCAGGACCAGCCGGATCCTCACCGGATTGGGATTGGCGTTGGTCAGCACCGTGTACAGCGCCATCCATGCCCCCTCGCCGGTGACCCCCCTCGTCATCTGGCAGCGGCCGAACACCTGGCCGCTCGTGCCCATGTCGAGCTCGATGTCCTGCCCGTCGGCATAGTCGCGCAGGCGGTCCTCGGCGACAAGCTGCTCGCCGAACGACGACGGCTCGAACACCGTCAGCCCGCCCATCGGCAGCGCCACGCCGAGCCCGTGCTCCTTGTCGTTGACCGTGGTGAGCAGCATCGTCGCGCCCAGCGCCTCGGGCCGCGCATCCCACGGCGAGCACAGCGAGCGGTAGAGCATGCGCGCCTCGACCTGCTCGTCGAGGAAGGCGACCTGCTTGAGTCCCTTGGCCGCGACCGTGACCCGCTCGGGCACGCGGTAGAGCTTGAGGTCGCCGAGCGCTTCCTCGGTGGCCTTCATCGCCGCGCCGAGCCGGGCCTCGCTGACCGTCATCATCGCATCGGGCATGGGGGCCGCGGCCGGTGGCGGAGGAGGCGGTGGCGGCGGCGGGGCCGGCGGAGGCGGCGGCGGCGGCAGCAGCTCCTCGACCGGGATCCCCTCGGCGGTGCTGCCGAACGGGTAGCAGGTCAGCGTCAGCGGGCGCGCGTCGGGCGGATCGGCCAGCCCCTGGAAATTGCTCACCACGCTGAGCGTGCCCGCGACCACCAGCAGCTCGGCGTCCTCGAAGCTCTGGCCGTTGTCGTTGAGCAGCGTCAGCCAGCTCACCAGCCGCATGCCCATCGCGTCGGTCGGCCCCGAACGATCCTGGGTGTCGTCGAGCGTCGCGACGTAATGCGCCTGCCAGTCGAAACCCCACGCGAGGTAGGTCAGCTGGATGGTATAGGTGCCGCCGTCCGGGTCGCGCGTGTCCACGCTGAACACCGGCTGCGCCGAGAGGCCCGCGGGCAGGCGCTCGAACGCAAGCTTCTCGGGCAGACCCGAGCAGCGCACCGCCTCGAACCCCTGCTCGGTCTGCAGCACCAGTCCGCCGTCGGCGCGCGTGCGCACGATCGCGTCCTGCACCACCTCGCGCCCGGTCGCGGGATTCGTGCGCGTCACCGTCACGCGGTTGCCGAGCGTGCCGTCGATCAGCGAAGCGGGGCTCAGCAGGTCGGCGTTGCGGTTCTTCTCGATCGTCCCCCCGGGCAGCCCGGTGACGATCGCGCTGACCGCGATCATGCCCTCGGCGACGCCGGTGAAGCGGATCGTCGATTCGCCCGGCGGCAGGTCGACCGTGCGCGTCTCGGTGATCATCGCGAACCCGCGTGGCCAATCGCGGTTCATCGCCTGCTGCGGCCCGCGGTTGGGATCGCGGTACAACGTGACCGCGAGGTCCTGCGGGGCCGAGGCGTCGACCGCCTCGCGCGCGATGGCGGGGCTGGCGGTCAACGAGAGCAGGGTGATGAAGATGAGCGCGAGTATTCCCCTCCCGCTTGCGGGAGGGAAGAGCCAGCGCATCTCCGCACGTTGGGGGCGAAGCGCATCGCGCCCTCGCCCTCAGTACCGCGTCTCGTAGGTGACGCGCACCTCGCGCTTGCCGTTCGCCGGAACCGAGATCACGTACTTGCGGCGATCGGCGTTGAGCTGCGTGCCCGCCACGTCCTCGCTCACCACGCGGAAATCGCGCCCCCACCAGCCGCGGTCGAGACCCGACTGGAGCAACTCGACCTCGACCGGCGTCGGCTTGGCGTTGGTCAGGGTGTAGCGCATCGTCGTGCGCCAGTATTCGACCGCCTGCTCGGTCTCGACCGTGCGCGTGACCTCGCCGTTCTCGATCACCCGGTAGCGCGCGCTGCGCTCGTATTCGGCCGAGGTGATCTTGTCGCGGCTCTCGACCTCCGCCTGGACGAACACGTCGAACGCGTCGCCGGTGGAAAGCGACAGCTCGCTGCCCATCGGCGTGTGGCCGATCTGGTTCTCGCCGATGAACTGCGGGTTGCCCTGCCGGTCGCGCTGGTAGAACCGCACTGTCCCCGAGGGCAACGCGTCGCCGAGCCCGCCCTGGCTCGCGGAAGAGAAGGCGATCTCGCTACTGACGTTGACCGGCTGGTCGTCCGAGCTGAGCCAGCCGATCTCGCGCGTGTAGACCTTGCGCGCGGGCACCCCCTGCACGTCGAGGAAGCTGACCTGCTTGGTCTGGTTGTTGGCGATCGTCGTGCGCTCGGCGATCGGATAGAGGTAGAAATCGCCGAGTTGCTCACGCCCGGCGGTCTCGGTGCCGGGGCTCATGCGCCCGCGCGGCGGCGTGTAGTTGCCGTAGCGGTCGTAGCCGCCCGACGGGCTGCCCGCGACGAGCAGCGTCTCGGCCGAGTGGAACGTCGTGCCGGTGCTGTTGGTCAGCGTGACCCAGCCCTGCATGTCGATCGCGCCCTTGCCCTCGTCGTACAGCGCGACGTAGTCGGCCGACCAGCCGAGCCCGGGCGTCAGGTAGCGGATCGAGGCCGGGCGCGTGCCGCCGCGGGTGCTCTCGAGGGTGACCGACAGCGTCGGCCGCGCACGCAAATTGGGAGGCAGCCGGTCGAACACCGCGCGCACCGGCAGGCCGTCGTCGCGCAGCACCTCGATCCGCTCGCCGATCTGGATCACCACCCCGCCCGCGACGCTGAGCACGGTCGCGCGCTCGCGCGTCTCCTGCCCGGTAGCGGGATTCGTGCGCAGCAAGGTGACCGTCTGGCCGATCGCCTTCTCCATCAGCTTGCCCGGGGTGAGCAGATCGAAGTCGAAGTTCTGCTCGACGATCGCGGTGTCGGCCGCAGCGAAGCTCAGCGTCTCGGGGCGGATCTGCGCCGAGACGTCGGGAAAGGCGATGCGGCTGCGGCCCGAGGCGATGTCGAGCTGGCGCACGTCCTGCACCAGCGCCTGGTCGTTGTTGTAGATCGTCACCGCGACCTGGCCTTGCGCGGTCGCGTCAGGATCGACGGTCACTTGCGCCAAGGCCGCTCCGGCCGGAGCAAAAAGGGCAGCAGCGGAGACCGCGGTCGAGACCAGTGCACGCTTGAGCATTCGGGTGTCCTCCCGGGCAAATTCGGTTCTATGTAATACTGTATCCTGCAGGTTTACCCGTGCTGAACGAGCGACCGACGGTGTGGCAGATTGCGCCGCCGGGCGGCACCAAGAGCTTGAAAAATGTTGTTAAGAATCTGTGGCCGGGCCCCTTCCGTTCGCTTCGCGGACACCTCCCCCCGCAAGCGGGGGGGAGGATCGAAAAATGGCGCTGCCTGATCCTCCTCCGCTTGCGGGGGAGGTGTCGCCGCAGGCGACGGAGGGGGCCTGCCTAGCGCCGGCTCGCCCGCAGCACCTCGCCCACCTTGGCGGCGATCTGCTGCACGCTGAACGGCTTGGGGATGAAGTGCATGCCCTCGATGTCGATCTCGCGCCGCAACTGCTCCTCGGCGTAGCCCGACATGAACAGCACCGGCATGCCCGGCGCGAGTTGGCGGATCTCGCGCGCCATCGCCGGGCCGTCCATGCTCGGCATGACCACGTCGCTGACGATGAGGTCGAAGTCGGGATTGTTGCGCACCGCCTCGACGCCCTCGTCACCGTCGGCTGCGGTGACCACGGTGTAGCCCTGCCGCGCGAGCGCGCGCTCGGCCACCGCGCGGACCATGTCCTCGTCCTCGACCAGCAGGATACGCCCGCCGCCCGACCATTCGCGCAGCTCTTCCTCGGTCTCGGCCTTGCGCAGCTCTTCCTCGGTCGCGTGGTACACCGGCAGATAGATCGTGAAGCGCGCGCCGCGGACCTGCTTGTCCTGCCCGACCACGTTGTCGACGAAGATGAACCCGCCCGACTGCTTGACAATGCCATAGACGGTCGAGAGGCCGAGCCCGGTGCCCTTGCCCAGCTCCTTGGTAGTGAAGAACGGCTCGAAAATCTTCGACAGGTTGGCCGGGGGGATGCCGCCTCCGGTGTCCTCGGCGATCAGCACGGTGTAGTCGCCCGCGGGGATGATCTCGCTGCCGGTGCGGCGCAAGTCGCGCGAGGCGACGCGGCGGGTGGTGAAGCTCAGCGTGCCGGTCGCCTGCTCGCCGCCGCGCGCCTGGATCGCGTCGCGCGCGTTGACCGCGAGGTTGACGATCACCTGCTCGAGCTGCCGCGGATCGGCGCGCACCGGGCCGAGGTCGCGGTCGTGGTGCGTCTTGAGCGTGATCCGCGCGCCGAGCAGCCGCTTGAGCAACTGGCTGACCTCGGAGATCACGTCGGGCAGCTGGAGCACTTCGGGCTGCAGCGTCTGCTGGCGGCTGAACGCGAGCAGCTGGCGCGTGAGCGAGGCGGCGCGGTTCGAGTTGGCCTTGATCTGCTGGATGTCGTCGTAGTCGCTGTCGCCCGGCGTGTGGCGCAGCAGCATGAGGTCGCAGTAGCCGATGATCGCGGTCAGCACGTTGTTGAAGTCGTGCGCGACGCCGCCGGC
>DATDLP010000004.1:0-10234 GCA_036519255.1 Croceibacterium sp. | reverse complement strand
GCAGCTGCAGACGCCGATCGCCACGGTGATCGGCGAGCCGATCGACGACGGCGCGTGGGCCTGGCTGATCAACCCGAGCTACAAGATCACCGACGACGTGCTGCTCTACGCCTCGGCCAGCGGTGGCGGGAAGTCGGGCGCGGTGGCGTTCGACGGCAACGGCACGCGGCGCAACGTCGCGCCCGAGAAGACCACCGACTTCGAGCTCGGCGTGAAGGGCCAGTTCTTCGGCAACGTGCTGTGGTTCGGGGCCAATCTCTACTACACCAAGGTCGAGGACTATCAGGCGGTCACCAGCATCCCCGATGCCAATGCCTCGACCGGGTACAGCTCGGTGCTCGGCAACATCCCGGGGATCCGCGCGCAGGGGATCGAGATCGACGGCGCGCTGGTGCCGTTCGACGGGCTGACGATCAACTTCGGCGGGGCCTATAACGACGCCGAGTACACCGACTGGTCGACCGCGACCTGCCCGCGCTCGTACCCGGCGACGGTCGTGACTTGCGACAACACCGGCAAGCAGGTGGTCGGCGCGCCCAAGTGGAGCGCGATCATCGGCTTCGACTTCGAGCACGAGATCGGTTCCGGGGTGTCGCTCTACGCCTACGGCAACGACACCTACCGCTCCGAGCACAACCTCGAGCAGCTGCTGTCGCCGTACGGGGTGCAGGACGCCTACCACATCACCGACGCCGGGATCGGGGTGATCGTCGACATCGCCAACGTTCCCACGCGGATCGGCGTGGCCGCGAAGAACCTGTTCGACGTGCAGTACACCACCAGCGTCAACGATTTCAGCAACAACGCGCCGGTCGGTTTCGACGGAATCGGACCCCGCCGGCAGATCAGCGCCGTGATCCGCGCCACCTTCTGAGGAGCCACGTCCATGAAAGCATCCCTGATCGCCGTCGCCGCCGGTCTTGCCGGCGCCGGTATCGCCGCCGCGCTGCCCGGCCAGGCGCACCACGCGTTCGCCACCGAGTTCGATTCCTCGAAGCCGCTGGTGATCGAAGGCACGGTGACCCGCGCGCGGCTGGTCAATCCGCACAGCTGGCTCTACCTCGACGTCAAGAACGCCGACGGCTCGGTGACCAACTGGGGCTTCGAGTTCGGCACGCCGCTGGCGCTCAAGGCGCGCGGCATCGAGCGCGCCGACGTGGCGTTCGGGACCAAGGTGCGCCTGTCGGGCTTCCGCGCCAAGAACGGCGGGGCGTTCGGCTACGCCGCGGTGGTCGCGTTCGCCGACGGGCGCCAGGTGGCGATCGGTGGCGCGCCCGACGCGCCGGCGCTGGCGCTGCGCTGATGCCGGTATCGATCCTCAGGAGCGGCCGGGCCCTGATCCTCGCCGCCGCCCTGGCGGGCAGCTCCGCCTGGGCGCAGGCGGCGGGCGAGGTCCCGCGCCTCGCCGACGGCCGTCCGGACTTCTCCGGCGTGTGGCAGACGCTGAGCGAGGCCGATTACGATCTCGAGCCGCACGCCGGCCGCCGCGATGCGCCGCCGAGCCCGGGGGTGATCGAGGGCGGCACGATCCCCTACCGCGAGGATGCGCTCGCGCAGCGGCAGCACAACTTCGAGAACCGCGCCGCCGACGACCCGCGCCTCAAGTGCTGGGTGCTCGGGGTGCCGCGCGGGGTGTATTATCCGGCGCCGTTCCAGATCTTCCAGCGCGACGGCGACCTGACGCTGGTGCACCAGTTCGGGCACCAGGTGCGCACGATCGCCACCAACGGCTCGGACCACCCGGAAGAGAAGGGCCAGGAGTTCTGGCTCGGGGACTCGCGCGGGCACTGGGACGGCGACACGCTGGTGGTTGACGTCGCCGACTTCAACCCGGAGACCTGGCTCGACCGCTCGGGCAACTTCCACAGCGAGGACCTGCATGTGGTCGAGCGGTGGAAGTTCGTCGACGCCGACACGATCTCCTATTCGGCGACGCTCGAGGATCCCAAGGTCTACACCCGGCCGTGGACGATCGAGGTGGTGCTGCACCGGCGGCGCGACCCGGGTTTCCAGCTGATCGAGGACTACTGCTACACGCTCGAGTACGAGCAGTACTACCCGCACCGGGCCGGACAGTGATCGCCGGCCGCCTTGCCGTGACGTTGCTCGCTGCCGGGATGCCGCAGGTGGCGCTGGGCCAGGCCGCCCCGGCCGAAGCGACGCGGCGCCCGTTCGAGCGGATGGCGTGGGAAAAGGAGGTGCCGCAGATCGCCTCGGGCGCGTGGGACGGGCCGCGCCTGTCCGACGGGCAGCCGGACATCGCCGGCTTCTGGTCGAACACGATCGCCAACCAGGCCAACTTCACCGACCCGCAGGCCGGCGATCCGGGCCGCCCCTCGGCTGCGTCACGCCTGCCGCGCGACCAGCGTGCGGCGAGCCGGGTGACCGACCCGGCCGACGGGCAGGTCCCCTATCGTCCGGAGGCGCGGGCGCTGCAGGAGGAGTTCGTCCGGCACTTCCAGAATCCGACCCAGCCGCAATACGTCGAGCCGCTCGCGCGGTGCGCGCCCGGGGGCATCCCCAAGTCGTTCATGTGGCACGGCCACGAGATTCGGCAGTACCCCGGCTTCGTCGTGTTCCTGTTCGATTCGGGCACCCGGATCGTCCGGCTCGACGGCACGCCGCACCTGTCGGATCGCATCAAGCTGTGGAACGGCGATTCCCGCGGCCACTGGGAAGGCAACACCCTGGTCGTCGACGTGCGCAACAACAACGGCAAGTCGCTGTTCGGCTACTCGGGCGATTTCATGAGCGAGAACGGCACGGTGGTCGAACGCTTCGTGTTCGCCGCGGACGGCAAGCGCTTCAACTACATCGCCACCTTCACCGACCCGACGGTCTACACCCGCCCGTGGACGGCCACCATTCCGCTCCGCCGCTTCACCGAGGCCGACGGTGTGATGGACTGGCACTACATGGTCGCGCCCGTGAACCTGCCCGGCAAGACGCTCTACGAATCCCCCGAGCGGATCTGCATCGAGAACAACGGCGTGTTCGGCGGCGGCGCGGTCGGCGTGCCGTCGTCCGCGCCGGTCATCTCGCGATAGCTTTGCACAAGGACCGATAATGATTGCACGCCGTCTCGCCATTCCGCTGCTGCTGGCCGCCATGATCGTGCCGCACGTCGCCGCGGCCCAGGCCACGCCCGCCGAAGCCCAGCCCACGGCCGCGGGCATCCGCTGGAGCAAGGAGGTGCCGGTGATTCGCTCGGGCGCCTGGAACGGGCCGCTCCTGGCCGATGGCCAGCCCGATATCTCGGGCTTCTGGTCGAACACGATCTCCAACCACAGCAACTTCACCGACCCGCAGGCCGGCCCTCCGGGCGAGCCTTCGGGCGCCGCGAGCCTGCCGCGCGGCCAGCGCGCGCCGAGCCGGGTATCCGATCCGGCCGACGGGCAGATCCCCTACCGGCCCGAGGCGCGCGCGTTGCAGGAAGACTTCGCGCGCAACTTCGCCAACCCGACCGAGCCGCAGTACATCGAGCCGCTCGCGCGCTGCGCGCCGGCCGGGTCGCCCAAGTCGTTCATGTGGCACGGCTTCGAGATCCGCCAGTACCCCGGATACGTGCTGTTCCTGTTCGATTCGGGCAGCCGGATCGTCCGGCTCGACGACCGGAGCCCGCGCCTCGCCGACAGCGTCAAGCTGTGGAACGGCGATTCGCGCGGCCACTGGGAAGGCAACACGCTGGTGGTCAGCGTACGCAACAACAACGGCAAGGCGCTGTTCGGCCGCTACGGCGACTTCATGAGCGCGGAGGGCACCGTCGAGGAGCGCTACGTGTTCGATGCGGACGGCAAGCGCTTCAACTACCTCGCCACCTTCACCGATCCGACCGTCTACACGCGCCCGTGGACCGCGACGATCCCGGTGCGGCGCTATACCGACGCCGACGAGGTCGACGGCTGGCACTTCGACGTGACGCCGGCGAACCTGCCCGGCGGCCAGCGTCATTACGAGCACCACGAGCGGATTTGCGTCGAGAACAACGGCCCGTTCGGCGGCGGTGCGATCGGCGTCCCGCTCGACCACCCGGTGATCGCGCGCTGACATGACCCCCTCTCCCGAACCCGGACCTGCCTGATACTGCGCCAGGCTCCTCTCCCAAACCGGGTTCCGCCTTGGGCGGGGCTTCGCTTCGGCGGGGCTCCGCTCTCTTTTTTGTTGGATGGTGAGCGGGGAAGGGGAGGGGCCCTTCAGCCGAACTTGCGCGCCAGCACTGCGGCGACCGCCTCGGCGTCCTCGGGTGCGATCGGGGCGCCGTAGACGGTGACCATCTTGGCGACCGAGTCCTTCCAGAACTGCGCGCCTTTGCCGCGCGGCTGGGTGGTCAGGTAGTCGAGCGAGTGGCACGCCGAGCAGTTGTTGACCACGACCTCGGCCTCCGCGTCGGCCAGCTCGGGCGGCGTGTCGCCGAGCGGCAGCTCGATGCGCGGCTGGGCGAGTGCCGCGCCGGCGAGCAGCGTGGCGCCGGCGAGGAGCGCGGCGTTGGCGAGGCGGATCATGCGACCTCCAGCGTGACGGTTTCGATCACGTTGCGCATGTAGCCCGGCGGCTGCCAGCGCGGCTCGAGCGGCTGGGTCTCGCCACCCGTGGAGAAGGCGCGCACCTGCACCCGGTGCGAGCCGGCGGCGAGCGGGAGCTCAAGCTGCCATTGGCGGAACGAATAGCGCCCGAGGTCCTCGCCGAGGCGCGCCTCCTGCCAGGTGGCGCCGCCGTCGGGCGAGACCGCGACCCGCGCGATGCCGGTGCCGCCGTCGAAGGCGATGCCGCGCAGCGCGACCGGCGCGCCCGCGCGGACCGCCTGGCCGTCGGTGTGGCTGGTGACGAACGAGCGCACGTTGAGCCGCGTGATCGGGCGCGTCTTGTCAGGCCGCCCGCCGGGCTCGACGCAGGCGCAGTCGTTGTCGGGGATGCGGTAGGCGGTCTTCATCCAGTAGCCGTCGTACTGGGCATCGACGACGGTGATCTCGCTCAGGTGCTTGATCCAATAGGTGCCGTAGTAGCCGGGGACGACGAGGCGCAGCGGGTAGCCGTTGAGGAACGGCAGGTCCTCGCCGTTCATCGCGAAGGCGACAAGCACCTCGCCGCCCAACGCATGGTCGAGGTCGAGCGCCTTGACGAAGTCGGGGATCGTGCCGACCGGCGGGTTGTCGAGCCCGTTGAAGGTCACCTGCCGCGCACCTTCGCGGACCCCGGCCTTGTCGAGCAGCGCCCTGAGCGGGACGCCGGTCCAGCGCGCGTTGCCCATCGCGCCGTTGCCGAGCTGCCCGCCGCCGACGCGCGGCGCGAAGAAGCCGCGGCCGTTGCCCGAGCACTGGTTGACCGCGACGACCTCGTGCAGCGGGAAATCGTGCTTGAGCTCGGCCAGCGACAGCGAGAGCGGGGTGCCGACGTGCCCGCCGACTGCAAGGCGGAACGCCGCCGGATCGACCGCGGTGGGCAGGTCCGACAGGTGGTAGCGGACGAAGAACGCGTCGTTCGGGGTGAGCGCGCCCTCGTCGAACACCGCGAACGGCGTCTCGAGCTGCGGCGGGCGCGCGGTCAGGCCGATCAGCGGGCGCTTCTGCGGCAGCTGCACGAGCGGCCGCTCGCCGTTGGCGAACGGGTGGACAATCGCGCCCTGCCCGAGCGCGCGTGCGGCGACGAGCGACGCACCGGCGCCAGCGAGAAATCCCCTGCGGGCAATCACGGTCATGCGGCGAAGGTCTCCGTCGGATCGAGGTCGTTGTCGGCGCGGAAGTCGCCGCTGATGCGCAAGTCGTGGCGCTCGCAAAAAGGGAGCGGGGCTTCGGGACGCAGCGGCTCGGCGCGCGGCGTGCCCTTGATCAGGCGCTGGTCGAGGTGCGGCGCGAGCATCTCGATCAGCCGGTAGGCGTAGTTGCGCAGCAGCGCGCCTTCGGGGATCGCGAGCTTGGTGGTCGAGCGCGTGAAGAAGCGGTTCGAGCCCGGCACGATCGCGAACGGACCGCCCGGCGCGTTCTCGATCGCCATCTGCGCGACGATCCCGACCCCCATGCCCAGCTTGACGTAAGTCTTGATCACGTCGGCATCGACCGCGGCGAGGCGGATCTCGGGGTGCAGCCCGGCGCGGGCGAACGCCGCGTCGATGTTCGAGCGGCCGGTGAACTCGGGGGTGTAGGTCACGATCGGATAGGCAGCGAGATCGGCCAGGCTGGCCGCCTCGCGCGTGGCGAGCGGGTGGTCGTGCGGCACGATCGCGACGTGCTCCCAGCTGAAGCAGGGGAAAGTGCGCAGGCCGGCCTGCCCGTCGATCGCCTCGGTCGCCATGCCGATGTCGGCCTCGCCGCCGAGCAGCATTCCGACCACGTCGGCCGGGCTGCCCTGGCGCAGCTCGACCTCGACGTGCGGGAATTCGCGGCTGAAGCGCACCAGCACTTGCGGCAGGACGTAGTTCGCCTGGTTGTGCGTGGTGGCGAGGATCAGCCGGCCCTTGTCGGCCTGGACGAACTGCGCCGACAGCCGCTTGAGGTTGTCGGCCTCGCGCAGCAGGCGGTCGATCACCTGCGCCGCGCCATGGCCGGCCTCCGTCAGCCCGACCAGCCGCTTGCCGCGGCGGACGAAGATCTCGATCTTGAGCTCGGCCTCGAGCTCCTTGATCTGCTTGCTGACGCCGGACTGCGAGGTGAACAGCTCGCTGGCCACCCGGGTGAGGTTGAGGTCGTTCTGGACCGCTGCGCGGATGTACCGCAATTGCTGGAAGTTCATCGGCGGCCTGCCTGCGGCAGAGCGGCCGGCAGCGGCATGCCCGACGGACGGAACGGCTCGATTCCCATGACCTGCGCCTCCTCGTTTTCGGCCTCCTGCGCAGGCTAGCCCTTTCTCAACTGATTAGATTGAGAAATGCCCGTGTGGCAAGCGGCAGTGGGCCGAGATGTCCTGCGCGTCGGGCAAGATGAGCTTTCAGGGGGCCGGGTGGATGGTCTGCCGGTGATTGGCGGACGCTGGCCCCCTCCGGCCGCTGCGCGGCCACCTCCCCCGTTGCACGGGGGAGGATCGGTTGCCGTTTCAGGCGGGAGGATCGGCGGAGGGCTGGGGGCGGGTGTCCTGGTCGATGCGGTCGAGCGCGCCGAGCACTTGCGCGAGGACCCGGCCGGTGGTGCGCAGGTCTTCCGGATCGATCTGGGCGAGCAGCTCGCGGCGCAGCGCATTGGTGATGCCCATGATGCTGCTGATCACCTCGCGCCCGGCGGGGGTGATGCGGTTGATCGTTACACGCAGGTCGTGGTGGCTCTGCTGGCGCTCGATCAGGCCGCGGCGGGCGAGCGCGTCGAGCATGCGCAGCATCGTCGGGCCATGGACCCCGAGCAGGCGCGAGAGCTGGCTCTGGTTGAGCTCCTCGTCGGAGTAGGCGACGAGGTAAAGCGTCTCCCATTGTTGCATGGTCTGCTCGAGCGGCCGCAGACGGTCGTTGGCGATCTTGCGCCAGCGGCGCGCGGCGACGACCAGCGCGCGGGTCAGCCGGAAGTAGAGATCGTCCGCCTCGCTCTCGGGGTCGAAGCGGTGGTAGTTGCGCAAGTGGCGGTCGGAGCGGTCGAGCGAGAAGCCGCCGAACATCAGGCCCTCGACCGCCGAACCCGCGGCAGGCTCGGGCGGCAGCGCCGCGGGCTTGGGGCCGCGCCGGTGCTGCAGCCGGGTCTTGCGCGACTCATCGCGAGACATCGTGGTTCCCCCTGACCGCAGGGCCCCCGCCCCGCTCAATACGAAAAGCGCACCCCGGCCCGGAACATGCGGCCGACCGGGTTGAACAGCACATTGTTGCCGCTGCCGTTGGCGCCGGGGAAGTTGGGTGGGTCGGTGTCGAACAGGTTGTCCACCGCGAAGTAGAGCGCGCCGTCGCCGTCGTCGTCCGTCCGCCACAGGTGGTAGGTGGCGACGACGTCGACATAGGTGCGTGCGGGCATGGCGTTGGTGCTCGAGCTGTTGGGCAGCGTGATCGCGTAGCCCTCCTGCTCGGCGCCGATGAACGCGGCGTTGTAGAAGCCCTTGTTGATCCACCTGAGGTGGGTGTTGAACTCGAACTGCTCGCCGAGCTCGAGCCCGATCATCGCGTCGACGGTCCAGTCGGGGATGCCCGGGGGAGTGCCGCCGCGCAGGCCGGTCTGGCCGGCGCGCTCGGTCGGACCGACCGCGTCGACCGTGACCAGATCGTTGTAGTGCGTCGCGAGGATCCGCAGGTCGAGCGCGCTGCTGTCCGACAGCGGCTGGCGATAGGCGAGCTCGAAATCGACGCCGCGTGCGATCAGGCTATTCACGTTCTGGAACGTGTCGGTGATGTTGGTGATCACCCCGGTGGCGTCGCGGGTGATCAGCGAGCAGCTCAACGGATCGCCCTGCGAGCAGCGGGTGGCGATGTTCTGCTGGCCGAGCGTGCTGATCGCATCGTCGATCTGGATGTCGAAGTAGTCGGCCGAGGCCTTGAAGCGGCCGAGGACACCGTCGCCGCCGGGCTGCAGCACGACGCCGAGCGTGAGCGTGTTGGCCTTCTCGGGCACGAGATTCGGGTTCGAGCCGAGCGTGAGCGGGGCGACGGTCTGGACGCCCCCTCGCGCGGGATCGGTGAGAATGCCCGAGCCGGGGGTCAGCGGGCCGAACAGCTCGGCGATGTTGGGCGCGCGGATGTCGCGCGAGCGGTTGGCGCGGAAGCGTACTGCCGGGATCGGCGCCCACACCGCGCCGACCTTCCAGGTGGTCGCGCTGACCGAGGAGCTGCCGGCGATGGCGCTCGAGCGGTCGTAGTGGGTCTGGCGCACAGCGCCGTTGAGGCTGAGCTCATCGGCCAGCGTCACGCCCGCGAGCACCGGCACCTCGGCCTCGGCGTAGCCTTCGACGACCTCGATCTCGCCCGAGACGAGCGAGCCGCCGCCCATGAAGAACGCGCGCTGCTGCGAAAACGCGTCGGTCTCGCCCTCGATCGAGTCGTTGCGGTACTCGACGCCGACCGCGACGCCGAGCGGGCCGGCCGGGAGCTCGAACAGCGTGCCGGTCAGGTTGGCGGCGAGCACGTGCTGGATCGTGCGGTTTTCCTGGAAGCCGTTCTCGGTGATGTAGTCGGCGGCGGCGGCGAAGGTTGCGCCCTGGCCGTAGCCGAACGGGTTGAGCGGGACGCAGGCCGGGTCGTCGTCGGCGGTCGAGGGGTTGGCATTGACGCGGCAGGCGACCCCGCCGCCGGGCAGCGCGACCGCGTCGATCGCCTTGAGCATGCGTGCGGTGACCGTGCCGTGGTTCATGTCGCGGCGGAAGTCGTTGCGGCCGTACTGGTAGTAGGTATCGGCGCGCCAGCTGCCGCCGATGTCGTACTCGCCCGCGGCGACCACGCGGTAGACGTCGTTCTGCACCGTGACCGGCGCCGGGCCGACGTCGTCGAAGCCCTTGCCGAGCGTGAAGCTGGTCAGGCCACTCGCCGCGAGGATCGTCGGGATGTCGAGCGTGGGATCGGTCGAGCGCGGAATGAACGGGTTGCTCGCCTGGATCGTCAGCGCGGTGTTGCGGTAGGCGACGGTGCGGTGGTGGCCCTCGCCGTGGCCGTAGTTGAGGCCGAGCTCGAGCGTGAGCGAGGGGGTCGGTTCCCAGGTCAGGTAGGCCGCGGCGGCGACGCGCTCGGTCGGCGAGACGATCGGGAAGTCGAAGTAGATGTTCTCGCCCGGGCCATCGGTCTCGCCGCCGACCGAGTAGAGGTTGTTGGCCATCGCGCCGAGCTGGTAGCGGCGCGGGGTGCCGTCGGCGTTGAAGGTGATGCCATCGATCGGGCGCAGCAAGGGCGCTAGCCGGCCGTTGTAGGCCGTGTTGGGCGGGGTGGTCACGCCGTTGTAGGTCGCGGTCCACGGGTAGACCCCGCTGAGGATGTTGTTGGCCGGCACGCTGGTCACGCCCGGGTTGCGGCCCCAGTTGATCAGGCCGAACGCACACCAGTCGCGCTGGGTGCAGTTGTCGACGCCGGTGTTGCGCTCGTATTCGATGCCGCCGACGAGGTGGAGCGTGTCGCCGAGCGCGGTGCCGCCGGCGGCGCCGAACTGGGTGGTGGTGTTGTCGCCGTATTCGGATTCGCCGAACTGGGCATTGGCGCGCAGGCCGGTGAACTGCTTGTCGAACAGCAGGTTGACCACGCCCGAGACCGCGTCGGAGCCGTAGACCGCCGACGCGCCGCCGGTGACCACCTCGACCCGCGACAGCATGATCGAGGGGATCATGTTGGTGTCGACCGTGGCCTCGGTGG
>DATDLP010000003.1:0-8084 GCA_036519255.1 Croceibacterium sp. | reverse complement strand
TTGCCTCTAATTTGTCTGACTATATGCCGTCTCCAACAGCGTCAATGCGGGAAGAGGGCCGTGGGGAGGGTTGAAATGAAGGGGTTGTTGCTGGTCGCGGCGCTCGGTGCGGCGACGCCCGCGCTCGCCGCCGAGGCGGTGCGCGAACCGGCGGGGCAGCTGGCCGACGGCAGCGCGATCGAGTCGGTCACGCTGAAGAACGCACAGGGTGTCGAGGCGCGGGTGATCACCTACGGGGCGACGCTGCAGTCGCTCGTCGCCCCCGATCGCAACGGCGTGCGGGCCGAGGTGACGCTCGGCTACGACACCGCCGCCGAATACGAGGCGAAGCCCAACTACTTCGGCGTCACGGTCGGCCGCTACGCGAACCGGATCGCCGGCGGGCGCTTCAGCCTCGACGGACAGGCGTTCCAGCTGCCGCAGAACAACAACGGCAATTCGCTGCACGGCGGCACCCAGGGCTTCGACAAGCGCAACTGGCGCGTGGTCTCGGTCGAAAGCGGCCCGACCGCGCGGGTGGTGATGGGCCTGACCAGCGCCGACGGCGACCAGGGTTATCCGGGCAAGCTCGAGGTCACGGTAACCTACTCGCTCGACGACGGCGGCGACCTCACGATCGCCTACGACGCGAGCTCGGACAAGCCGACGGTGGTCAACATGACCAACCACGCGCTGTTCAACATGGCCGGCGACGGCGCGCCCGAGGGCACCGCGCGGCACATGCTGACGATCCCGGCGCAGGCCTACACCCCGGTCACCGCCACGCTGATCCCCACAGGCGGGCTCAAGCCGGTCGCCGGTACGGTGTTCGACTTTCGCACCCCGCGGCTCGTGGCGCTCGGGCTGCGCGACGGGCGCGACCCGCAGATCGTGATCGGCCGCGGCTACGATCACAATTTCGCGCTCGACAAAGGCCCAACCGCGCAGCCGCAGCTGGCAGCCCGCCTCGAGGACCCCGTGTCGGGCCGCGTGCTCGAGGTACTGAGCACCGAGCCCGGGGTGCAGTTCTACACCGGCAACTTCCTCGACGGCACGGTCGCCGGGCGCAGCGGACGGATCTACCGGATGGGAGACGGCATCGCGCTCGAGCCGCAGAAATTCCCCGACGCGCCCAACCAGCCGGGCTTCGTCTCGGCGCGCGTCGAGCCGGGCAAGCCCTATCATCACGTCATGATCTATCGCCTGTCGACCTCCCCTGCCCCCGCGCGCTGACGCGGACCCGGCAGGCTCCCAAGGAGAGGACTTATGAAATCCAGGTTTCTCGCCGGCGCAATGATCGCCCTGGCGGCGCTCGCCACCCCGCTTGCCGCGCAGGACGCGCGCGAGCCGACGACGGTGACGATCCAGGCCAACCAGTCGGGGCCGAAGATCGACCGCGACATCTTCGGCCAGTTCGCCGAGCACCTCGGCACCGGGATCTACGGCGGCGTGTGGGTCGGCGAGGATTCGCCGATCCCCAACGTTCGCGGCATTCGCAGCGACGTGGTGGCCGCGCTGCGCGCGATCCGCGTGCCCAACGTGCGCTGGCCGGGTGGCTGTTTCGCCGACGAGTACCACTGGCGCGACGGGATCGGCGATCCCGCGCAGCGCGGCGTGTCGATCAACTGGAACTGGGGCGGCGCGATCGAGAACAACGCGTTCGGCACGCACGAGTTCTTCGACTTCGCCGAGCAGATCGGCGCCGAGGCCTACGTCTCGGTCAACGTCGGCTCGGGCACGATCGAGGAAGCGTCGGACTGGATCGCCTACATCACCGCCGACCAGCGCACGACCGGCGGCCGCGAGCGCGCCGCGAACGGCCGCGCCGAGCCGTGGAAGCTCAAGTACCTTGGGATCGGCAACGAGAATTGGGGCTGCGGCGGCAACATGCGGCCGCAGTACTATGCGGACGAGCTCAAGCGCTACGCGCGCTTCGTGCGCAGCTTCCACCCCGACCAGCAGGCCGCGCCGAACACGATGCGGCGCATCGCGGTCGGCCCGAGCGACGGCGACACCGCCTACACCGAAGGCGTGATGGAAGCGTGGAGCAAGAAGGACTGGAGCTGGGACATCGAAGGTCTCTCGCTCCACTCGTACACCGTGGTGCGCTGGCCGCCGGCCTACGAGAGCGTGAACTTCGGCGAGCAGGAGTACGCCGAACTGACCGGGGCGACGCTGCGCATGGAGAACCACATCCGCAACCACTCGGCGATCATGGACAAGTACGATCCCGAGAAGAAGGTCGCGCTGGTGGTCGACGAGTGGGGCGTCTGGCTGGCCAAGCTGCCGGGCACGCAGGAGGGCTTCCTGCAGCAACAGAACTCGCTGCGCGACGGGATCATCGCCGCGCTCAACTTCAACCTGTTCGCGCGCCACGCCGACCGCGTGCGCGGCGCCAACATCGCACAGATGGTCAACGTGCTGCAGGCGCTGATCCTGACCGACGGCCCGAAGATGCTGCTCACGCCGACCTATTACGTCCACCAGATGTACCTGCCGTTCCAGGACGCCACGCTGGTGCCGGTGAGCTTCGACGCGGGCGAGTACCGCCAGGGCGAGGTGGTGCTGCCGCGGGTCGACGCGGTGGCGGCGCGCGACACGGGCGGCAAGCTGTGGCTGGCGCTGGTCAACCTCGATCCGAACCGGCCGGCGCAGATCCGCACCCAGGTGGCCGGTCTGCGCGCGAAGGCCGCATCGGGCACCGTGCTGACCGCGCCGGCGGTCAACTCGGTGAACACGTTCGAAGCTCCCGACACTGTCGTGCCGCGACCGATCGCCGCGCGCGCGCAGGGCGGCGCGATCAGCGTCGAGCTACCGGCCAAGTCGGTCGTCATGCTGGCGATCGAGGAGTAGATCGGGCCTCTCCCCCTCCCCGCCGGGAGGGGGACGATCCAGAGAGGCGACGCGACCTCAGTCGTGGAACGCGACGGTGCGCATTGCGCGGCCCCGAAGGAACGCATCGGCGACCAGCCGCAAGGGCGCGGTGTCGACCTCGCTCGTTCCGCTGCGAACGAGTTCGGCGAACCGGGCGTAGAGCGCCGGGTACTCGGCGTCGCCTGCCCGGTGCGTGCCCGAGGGTACAGTCAGCGCAGCCCCGCCCTGCGCCAGACGAAGCGTGCCGTGATCGGTTTCGACCTCGATGTCCCAGGTCTGCGCCCCGGTCTGGCGGAAGTCGAAGTCCGCCGCGACCGGCGCGCCGCTCGCGAGCCGGAGCGAGAGGCGCGCCGCGATCGGCGCTTCGCGGTTGGCGGGAAACTCGAGCTCGGCGCCGGTCAGGGTGAGCGGGCCGGGGAGGATTCGCGTGGCGATCGACAGCGCGTTGATGCCCGGATCGAACACGCCGAACCCGCCCGGCTGCCAGATCCACGCCTGACCGGGGTGCCACACGCGGACGTCCTCGCGCCAAGTGATCGTCGCGCCGAGAATGCGGCGATCGGCGAGCCATTCGCGCGCAGGCTCGACGCCCGCGGCAAAACGGGAATGCCAGGCGGTAAAGATGGTGCAGCCGGCCTCTGCCGCGAGCTCGGCGAGCGCATCTGCCTCGGACAGGTTCGCCGCAGGTGGCTTCTCGAGCAGCACGTGAAGGCCGCGGGCGAGCGCCTCCGACGCAAGCCGGTGGCGGACCTGCGGCGGGGTGCAGATCGCTGCCGCGTCGAGCGGGATGCCCGACGCCAGCAGCTCGCCGAGCGTCGCGAACGCCGGCAGGCCCTCGGCGGTCGCGCCAAAGGGGCACACCGTCGCGGCCAGCGCGAACTGCGGATTGGCCTGCAGCGCGGGCAGGTGCTGGTCGCGGGCGATCTTGCCGAGGCCGACCACGGCGATACGAATCGGCTCCAGGCTCACAGCGGCCGGACCGTCACGTCCTCGCGCTTGCCCGCGGCCAGCGGGTTGCGCAGCGGCAGCGCGAACGGCGCGGCCTCGATCTCGAACACGTCGCCCGGCTCGGTGCGCACGCCGTCGCTGAACGACAGCGTCGCGGTGCCGAAGAAGTGAACGTGGATGTCGCCCGGGCGGCGAAACAGCGGGTACTTGAAGTGGTGGTGCTCGAGGTTGGCGATGCTGTGCGCCATGTTGGCCTCGCCCGAGAGGAACGGCTTTTCCCAGATCACCGCCTCGCCGCGCCGGATCCGGCTCGTGCCGCGCAGGTCGGGCGGGCATTCGCCGACCAGCAGCTCGGCGCCGAGCGCCGCGTGGCGCAGCTTCGAATGCGCGAGCCACAGGTAGTTGTGACGTTCGGTCACATGGTCGCTGAACTCGTTGGCGAGGCAGAACCCGAGACGCCGCGGCATGCCGTCGGGCCCGATCAGGTAAATCCCGGCAAGCTCGGGCTCCTCGCCGCCGTCCTTCGCGAAGTGCGGCATGGTCAGTGGCTCACCAGGCCCGGCCAGATGGGTGCCGTCTCCCTTATAGAACCACTCCGGCTGACAGCCGACCTCGCCCGACGCGGGCTTGCCGCCCTCGAGACCTTCGAGGAACATCCGCATCGAATCCGTCAGGTGTTCCCCGGCTGCCGCAGCGCGATGCATCTTGTCGCGACCCTCGGCCGAGCCGAGATGCGTCAGGCCGGTGCCGGTCAACATCACATGCGCAGGATCGGGATGGTCGACCGGTGCGAGCAGCCGTCCGGCGGCGAGTTCCTCGGCCGGATCGACCGCTCCGTCGCTGCCGGCGCTCTGCACCAGCGCCGCGAGGCCAACGTTGCGGGCGATCGCCTCGTTCGCCAGGCTTCGCAGATCGGCGAAACCGGTCACGAAGTGGGCCTCGCCGCCGCGGGCGGCGATCAGACGGCGCGATCCGTCGCGCGCGCGGTGCTGGAGCAGGGTGAGCATGCGGGACTTTCCCAAGAATCCGTGATCAGACGTTGCGGAATTAGTCCGACATAATCAGCGACGCAAATGCCGAACATCGCTAATTTGCCAGACAAGCGGCTAGCGCCTAATCATCGACTTCAACCATGAGGCGAGTGCCGTTGGACACCGAGGACGCGTCGATCGAACCGCAGAAACGTGCCGAGCGCCGCTCCGAACGCAGCACCGGCCGCCGGCTTCGCGGTGCGATCGCCCACTACCTCGGGACCGCCATCGTCAGCGGCGCGATACGGCCGGGCGAACGCCTGACCGGCGAGGTCGCCAACGCCGAAGCACTCGACGTGTCGCGCAGCGCCTATCGCGAGGCGGTCCGGGTCCTGACCGGCAAGGGCCTGGTCGAGAGCCGCACGAAGGCGGGTACGATCGTTCAGCCGCGCAACCGCTGGAACCTGCTCGATCCCGACGTGCTCGCCTGGGCCTTCTCCGGCGAGCCCGACCCCGCCTTCATCCGCAACCTGTTCGAGCTTCGTGCGATCGTCGAGCCGGCAGCGGCCCGTCTCGCCGCCGAGCGGCGCGACAAGGATGACATCAAGGCGATGCGCGCCGCGCTGGCGAACATGCGCCGTCACACACTCGCGACCGAAGCGGGACGTCTGGCCGACCGGCAGTTCCACGACGCGGTCCTGCAGGCGACCCACAACGACACGCTCGTCACGCTCAGCGCGAGCATAGGCGCCGCGGTCGCGTGGACGACGCAGTTCAAGCAGCGCACCCGAGCCTTGCCGCGCGACCCCGTGCCGGATCACGCCCGCGTGAGCGATGCGATCGCGGCAGGCGACGCGGATGCTGCCGAAGCGGCCATGCGCGCGCTGATCGACCTCGCGCTCGACGATACGCGCTCGGCGATGAATGCGGCGGGTTAGGGTCGTTTGGATGAGCCCCGCCACGGATCGAGGCGGCCGGTGGTTGCTCTCAGCTGGAGCGTGCCCGCCCGATTATCCCGTCGGCACAGTGTCGAGAAGTTTGGTAGCGGAGGAGGGACTCGAACCCCCGACACGCGGATTATGATTCCGCTGCTCTAACCGGCTGAGCTACTCCGCCCCAAGGGCTTGCGGCGGCTCCGGGAGCCGCGGCAGGCGGCGCATTTAGGGCGGGTCCGCCGCCGGGTCAACCGGTGAAAACACGTTCCCCTCCCGCTTGCGGGAGGGGTCAGGGGTGGGTCAGTCGGGCCTCGACACACGCCCACCCCCGGCCCCTCCCGCAAGCGGGAGGGGAGGACCCTACATCTCCCCGCGTGCCCGCCTGATCGCGAACCAGCGCGCCACGTTGGCGTTGTGCTCGTCGAGCGTGCTGGCGAACACGTGGCCGCCCTTGCCGTCGGCGACCATGTACAGCGCGCCGGTCTTCTCCGGATTGAGCACCGCCTCGATCGAGGCGCGGCCGGGGTTGGTGATCGGCCCGCGCGGCAGCCCCACCGTGGTGTAGGTGTTGTAGCCGTTGACCGCGGCGATCTCCGACTGGCGGATGCGGCGGCCGAGCGGCTTGCCCTTGGTGATCGGGTAGATGATCGTCGGGTCGGCCTGCAGCAGCATGCCCTCGCGCACCCGGTTCGAGTAGAGCCCGGCGACCATCCGCCGCTCGCGCGCGACGCCGGTCTCCTTCTCGACGATCGAGGCGAGGATCACGGCCTCTGCCGGGGTATCGACCACGATCCCCGGCGCGCGTTTGGGCCAGACTTCGGCGAGGGTCTCGCGCATCGCCTTCTGCATCCGCGCGAGCACCGCCGCGCGGGTCTCGCCGCGCTCGAAGTCGTAGCTCTCGGGCAGCACGGAGCCTTCCGCGGGCACCCGGATCGAGCCGGTCAGCAGGGGCTCGGCCATCAGCCGCTCCCACACCATGATCGACGGCAGCCCTTCGGGAATGGTCAGGAAGCGGCGGATCGCCTCGCCGTGCTGCAGCGTATCGAGGATCGTTGCCGGGCTGGCGCCGGCGGGCAGCAGGAACTCGCCGGCCTTGATCGGATCGTCGCTGCCGAGCAGCTTGGCTCGCAGCAGAAAGCTGTCGGCCGAGACGATCAGCTTCTCGTCCTCGAGCTTGCGCGCGATCGAGGTCAGCGAGGAACCCGCGGGGACGGAGAAGGCCGTGTCCTGCTCGACGCCGGACTCGGCCCACCACCCCCAGGTGAAGCCGACCACCGACGCGAGCAGCGCGAGGCCGATCACGACGGCGACGAAACAGCCCTTGCGGTTCACGCGAGTGTCCTCAGGCGACCTGCTTCATCACCAGGCTGGCGTTGGTGCCGCCGAAGCCGAAGCTGTTGTTGAGCACGGCGCGCACTTGCCGCTGCTTGGCGGTGAACGGCACCAGGTCTACGCCCTCGCAGCCGTCCGACGGATTCTCGAGGTTGAGCGTGGGCGGCACGATCTGGTCGCGCAGCGCGAGGATGCAGAAGATCGATTCGACCGCGCCGGCGCCGCCGAGCAGGTGCCCGATCGCCGACTTGGTCGAGCTCATCGAGACATCGGCGATCGCATTGCCGAACAGCTTGCGCACCGCGCCGAGCTCGAGCTCGTCGCCGAGCGGGGTCGAGGTGCCGTGGGCGTTGATGTAGTCGATGTCCGCCGGCGTCAGCCCGGCCTTGCGCAGCGCCATCTCCATCGAGCGATAGGCGCCCGAGCCTTCCGGGTGCGGCGCGGTCACGTGATAGGCATCTCCCGACAAGCCGTAGCCGGCGACCTCGGCATAGATCTTCGCCCCGCGCGCCTTGGCGCGCTCGTATTCCTCGAGCACGACCACGCCGGCGCCCTCGCCCATCACGAAGCCGTCGCGGTCCTTGTCGTACGGCCGGCTGGCGCGGGTCGGTTCGGCATTGAAGTTGGTGCTCAGCGCGCGCGCCTGGGCGAACCCGGCGATGCCGAGCGGGCACAGCGCGTCCTCACTGCCACCAGCGAGCATCACGTCGGCATCGTCCATCGCGATCATCCGCGCGGCGTCGCCGATCGAGTGCGCGCCGGTCGAGCACGCAGTGACGACCGCGTGGTTCGGCCCCATCAGCCCGTACTTGATCGACACCTGGCCCGAGATCAGGTTGATCAGGCGCCCGTGGACGAAATGCGGCGAGACGCGGCGCGGGCCCTTCTCGGCGAGAACGAGCGATTCCTTCTCGATCCCGGGCAGGCCGCCGATGCCCGAGCCGATCGAGACGCCGGCGCGGTAGCGCTCCTCTTCGCTCATCTCGGTGAGGCCGGCATCCTCGAGCGCCTGGCCGGCGGCGTCGATGCCATAGATGATGAACGG
>DATDLP010000002.1:0-3303 GCA_036519255.1 Croceibacterium sp. | reverse complement strand
CACGCACATGCCTCGGCATCGCTCGGCATAGTCCCTCGACTTCGCTCGGGACGAACGGATTCTAGTGGGCGATGAAACACGATCGCGACACCCACGCCTCAGCGCGAGATGGCGAGCGCGTTGCTGCCCTGCGTGACCTGCCAGCCGCGGCCGCGCAGCGCGGCGCCGAGCGCGGCAAGGTCGCCGGCGAAGCTCACGCGCAGCACCGAGGTGCCGCCGATCGCGATCGAGCTGGTCGAGACGCCGCGCACGCCGGGTGCGCTGCGCACCGAAGCGAGCGCGGAATCGACCGAAGCGGCATCCGGCGTCGTGACCTGCACCGTGAAAGTGCCGATGGCGGCAGGCTCGTCGGGCGTCGGGGTCGAGGCGACGACCGCACCGTCGGTGGTCTCGCCGGGGATCGTCTCGCTGACCGCGGCGGTTTCCTCCGCGCGGCGCGCGGCCTCGATCAGCGCGAGCACCTCGGGCGAGAGCGTCACACCATCGAGGCGCAGCGTCGGGTCGGGCCGCAACTGGCCCGAGGCGAGCGCGCCGGTGAAGATCGCGTCGAACCGCTGCACCGCCTGGTTGAGCATCGCCGGCACCTGGTCGGCGTTCTGCACCCGCAGCCGGAACTCGCCGAGCCAGCGGTTGTCGGGCCCGTAGCGCGCGGTGAAGCGGCCTTCGACCGGGCCGCCGGGATACGTGTAGGTCAGGCTGGCGATCGGGATCAGCATGTCGGCCGCGCCGAACTGGTCGAGGATGTCGTTCCACCACGCGCGGCTGCGGCGGCCGGTCTGGCCATAGGTCAGCAGCAGCGATTCCCAGCCCGCGCCGGTCGGGCGCACGTAGTCGATCGCGCTCGCGCCGACCTGGTACTCAGCCCACGCACGCTGCCACGGGTTGCGCACCTCGAACATCGTCTGCGTGCCGCCGGCGATCAGCACCGGCAGCGTGAGCATCGGCGCCGAGCGCGAGCGCTCGCCCTCGCCGCCGAGCAGCCCGCCGGCACGCGCACGGTCGAAGATCACGCCGAGCGTGGCGATGTAGCGCCGCGGGCCCAGCCGCTCCTGCTCGACAACGATCGCCGAGACCAGGCCTTCGATCTGCGAATCGGGGATCGCCGGACCGCCGAGCTTCTTCCACGCCTCGCGCTGCGCGACCCGCCAGCCTTCGAGCCGTGCGTCTTCCGAATTCTTGCCCTGCACGTCGACCTTGATCCCGCGCACCTCGATGTCGGTGCTGCTGGCGATCGGCGCGATACCGCGGTCGCCCGAGACTTGCGCCACCAGCACTGCAGCGACGAGCAGCGCGAGCGCCGCGACCACGAGGGTCGGCAGGCGGCGCGCGGTCGAGATTGAAGGGAGAGCGAGACTGGCCATCGGGGAAATCGGCGGCCTTTTGCCCAAAGGCGAGTGGAAATCCAAGCGCGAAAGGATAAAGCGACCGGCAATGACTTCGAATGGCTCCCCCCCCGACCGCTACACTTACGCCCAGGCCGGCGTCTCGATCGACGCCGGCAACGCGCTGGTCAGGGCGATCGGGCCGCTGGTGAAGGCAACCCGCCGCCCCGGCGCCGACGCCGAGATCGGCGGGTTCGGCGGGTTCTTCGATCCCAAGGCGGCCGGCTATGCCGACCCGCTGCTGGTCGCGGCGAACGACGGCGTGGGCACCAAGCT
Source organism: Croceibacterium sp. (assembly GCA_036519255.1). Taxonomy (GTDB): domain Bacteria; phylum Pseudomonadota; class Alphaproteobacteria; order Sphingomonadales; family Sphingomonadaceae; genus Croceibacterium_A. The sequence continues at coordinate 1,645 of DATDLP010000002.1, read as the reverse complement.
CAAGCTGGCGATCGACTTCGACCGGCACGACACGGTCGGCATCGATCTTGTGGCGATGTGCGCCAACGACCTGATCGTGCAGGGCGCCGAGCCGCTGTTCTTCCTCGACTACTTCGCCACCGGCAAGCTCGACAACGGCGTGGCCGAGCGCGTGATCGCCGGCATCGCCGACGGCTGCCGCATCGCCGGCTGCGCGCTGATCGGCGGCGAAACCGCGGAGATGCCGGGGATGTACGCTGCGGGCGACTACGACCTCGCGGGCTTCTGCGTCGGCGCGGTCGAACGCGGCGAGCAGCTGACCGGCGAGAAAGTCGCACCGGGGCACGTGCTGCTCGGGCTGGCGAGCTCGGGGGTGCACTCGAACGGCTATTCGCTGGTCCGCCGGCTGGCCGAGGACCTCGGCTGGCGGATGGACCGCCCCGCCCTGTTCGATCCCGAGCGGCTGCTGATCGACGTTCTGGCCGAGCCGACGCGAATCTACGTCAGGAGCCTGCTGCCTGTGGTCCGCGCGGGCAAGATCGACGCGCTGGCGCACATCACCGGCGGCGGCCTGCTCGAGAACATCCCGCGCGTGCTGCCCGAAGGCGCGCACGCGGAGGTCGACGCCGACGCGTGGGAGCAGCCGCGGCTGATGGCGTTCCTGCAGGGCCAAGGCAACATCGAGCCGGGCGAGATGGCGCGCACCTTCAACTGCGGCATCGGCATGGTGCTGGCGGTCATGCCCGAGCTGGCACGCGAGGTCGCGGCCGAGCTCGAGGCGGCGGGCGAGGCGGTCGTGCGCATCGGCGAGGTGATCGAAGGCCCGCGCGGCTGCACCGTGCGCGGCGCGGCCGGCACCTGGAGCGCGCGCGACGACTGGAGCGCTACGCATGAAGCGTAAGCCCGACCAATCCCCCTCCCGCTTGCGGGAGAGGACAGGGGTGGGTCAGTGTGCCACCCTCAGCGACGCCCACCCCCGGCCCCTCCCGCAGGCGGGAGGGGAGTAAGTGGCCAAAGCCCGTGTCGCGGTGATGCTCTCGGGCAACGGGACGACGATGTCCTCGCTGCTGTTCCATTCGCGCCTGCCCGGCTGCCCGTACGAGATCGTGCTCGTCGCCAGCAACCAGCCCGACGCGCGCGGGCTCAAGATCGCCGCGGCCGAAGGCATCGCGACCTTCGCCCACAATCACAAAGGCATGGACCGCGAAGCGCACGAAGCGATCATGGACGCGGCGCTGCGCGAGGCGGGGGCCGAGTTCATCGCGCTGTGTGGCTACATGCGCGTGCTGACCGCGGGGTTCGTCGACGGGTGGGCCGGGCGCATGCTCAACACCCATCCCTCGCTGCTGCCCAAGTACAAGGGCCTGCACACCCACGAGCGCGCGATCGAAGCCGGCGACAGCCACGGCGGCTGCTCGGTGCACGTTGTCACCGCCGAACTCGACGGCGGCCCGCTGCTCGGCCAGGTGCCGGTGCATATCCTGCCCGACGACACGCCCGACACGCTCTCGGCCCGGGTGCTGATGGCCGAGTACCAGCTCTACCCGCGCATGCTGGCCGACTACGTCGGGCGCGAGACATCGCCCGAGTACCTCGTCGCGCAAGTGCGCGAACGCGCGCTGGCGCTGCCCGAGGCCGACGAGGTCAGCTCGCACGGCATGCCGTG
>DATDLP010000001.1:0-4695 GCA_036519255.1 Croceibacterium sp. | reverse complement strand
GCTGGCGATCGTCGCGCGCGCCACCGCTCCCGATCCCGCGGACCGCTATGCCGACGTACCCGCGCTGCTGGCCGATCTGCGCGCCTATCGCGAGCATCGCCCGGTCTCGGCGCGGCTCGATGCCGACTGGCGCTACCACGCGGCGAAATTCCTCCGCCGGCACCGGCTCGGCGCCGCCGTGACCGCGGCGATATTCGCGATCCTCGCAATCGCGGCGATCACCGCCACCGTGCTCTACCTGCGCGCCGAGCAGGCGCGCGCCGAAGCCGAGCGGCGGTTCGCCGAAGTGCGCCAGCTGTCGCGCTTCATGCTGTTCGAGCTGTACGACGATCTCGCCGACTCCCCGGGCACCCTCGCCAGCCGCGTGCGCCTCGCCGACACCGCGCGCCGCTACCTCGAGCAGTTGCAACGCGTGCCCGACGCGCCGGCCGATCTCAGGCTCGACATCGCCAGCGGCTGGCGCCGGCTGGCGGCGGTCGAAGGCCTTTCCGGCGTGTCGAGCCTCGGCCGGCCCGACCGCGCGCAGCAGGCGATCGACCGCGCGCAGGCCGAGATCGACGCGCTGCTCGCCGACCGGCCCGACGACGTGGGGGCACTCGAGGAACTGGGCTGGATCGAGCTCGGGCGCTGGACGCTGCAGGGCAACAATGCCGCCAGCGAGCGGACCACGGCGCGCGCCGCCGCGATCTTCACCCGCGCGCTGGCGCTCGAGCCCCAGCGCGAGCGCGCGCTGCTCGGCCTGCTGACCGCGCGCCGCAATGCCGGCTACGAATTGATCTGGAGCGATCGCCCGGCCGAGGCGATCCCGCTGCTGCAGGCTGCGCTCGACCGGCTGCGCGCCCGACCCTTTGGCCCGGCGGCCGCGCGCGAGGCGCTCGCGCTCGAGGTGAGCGTGCTGAGCCGGCTCGGCGACGCGGCCTACTACGCCGGCGACGTCCCGGGCGCGCTCGACTGGTATCACCAGCAGGACGCGGCCGTGCGCGCCGAGCTCGCGCGCCGTCCGTCGGTGGTGTGGACCGACAAGCTCGGCGAGGCCAAGTTCAACCTGTCGGGCACGCTCACCGACATCCCCGGCCGGCAGGACGAGGCGCTGGCCGAGGCCGAAGCCGGGGTCGCGGCGCTCGAGCGGGCGCTGAGCTTCGGCGCCGACGCCAACCTCGAGCGGCGGCTGGCGATCCTCTACAGCCAGGCGGCGCTGATCCTCGGCGAGCTCGGCCGCGGCGAGCAGGCCGCGGCGATGTCGCGCCGCGGGTTCGCGATCCGGCTCGAGCGGCTGGCCAGCGCGCCGAACGACCCGCAGAATCGCCGCACCGTCGCGGTCGCCGGCGCCAACCACGCCCGTGTCCTCGCCGAAGCGGGCGCGGTGGAGGAAGCGTGTGAGGCCGCCCGCGCGGCCGATCGCGAATGGACCGCGCTGCGCCGCAGCGGCGATCTCGGCGTGCGCGACGCGGAGAACGAGCTGCAGCCGGTCGCCGAAGCGATCCGGCGCTACTGCGGCTAAAGTACGTCACCCTTGGCCACACTCCGTTCGTCCCGAGCGAAGTCGAGGGATCGGTTCGTGCGAAGCCGAGAACCGGTGCGTTTGCGCAATGCCTCGCCGCGCTCGAGACGAATCGTGCAACAAATCAGGACAATCCCCGGACAGCCCTCCGCCGGGCTGCGAGCCCCAGCCCGTCCGCGCGCTACTCGCCCGGCGCGCGTTCGATCGCCGGCTCTCCCGGCGCGAAGCCGGGAGGATACTTCGCCCAGTCGTATCCTGCGCGGGCCTGGTCGAAGCCGACGCGGTAGAGCTGTTGCATGTAGTCGGTGTCGAACTCCTCCTCGTGCGGCGTATCGAACGTCGGCGGGATGAAGGCGAGGTTGAAGCCGATCCCGTCGCGCTGCGTCGTCGCATAGATCCGGTACAGATCGCCGATCCCCTGCGTCCGCGTCAGCGAGGCGATCGCCCGGGTGGCGATGGTCATCGTCCGCCGCTCGACGCTCGCCCAGTCGGGATCGAGCCGGGCGTTGCGGATCACGTAGAGCGTGCGCGGGCGCTCGACCGTGCGCAGCTGGTCCAGGTCGGCCGACGGTGGATAGAAGAACACCTGCGCCATCGTCCCGCCGTCGACGTGCATCTCCTGGTAGGTCGTGCCGTCGACGGTCACGTCGATCATCACCGGCGGGAACGCCGCGGGGATCGACGCCGATGCCAGCAGGATGCGGCGAAACAGCTCGAGCGCGTCGGGGTCCTGGCTCGCCGCGATCGCGGTCATGTTCCACACCACCGGCTCGAGCGAGTCGAGGTTGGCGGTGCCGACCAGCAGGATCCGGCCTTTCGCATACTCGGCGGCGATTGCGTCGAGCAACTCGCGCGTGGCGTACGATGCAATCAGCTCGCTGAGCGGGCGGCTGTCGGCCATCGCATCGCTGGTCACGCCCTTGAGCAGCCCGCGCTTCCTGAAGATGTCGGCCTGCGAGCTGGTCGTATAGACGCGCTCGATCACCGGGTCGTACTTCGGGCCGAGGAACGCGAACGGCGCGATCAGCGCCCCGGTGCTGACCCCGGTGACGACCTTGAACTCGGGACGAGTCCCCGCGGCGGTCCAGCCGTTGAGGAAGCCCGCGCCGTAGGCGCCGTTGTCGCCGCCGCCCGAGATCGCGAGATAAGACGCCGCGGGCAGCGGACCGGTCCGGCCCTGGCTCGCGAGCCAGGCGCGCTCCTTGCCGAGCAGGTCGATCGCCTCGGCCGCAAAGCTGCTCGTGTCGCGCGACACGAGGTAGCGGATCGGCGTCGGCGGCATGGCCGTCGCCCGCGTGGTCGATGCGGCGGGAACCGCCGGCAGGCGATCCGGCGACGAGCAGCCGGCGGTGCCCAGGGCAAGGGCAGCGAACAGGGCGGATAGCCAGCGGCGCGCGATCATGTTCGGACCCCTCTTTCCGTTTCGGGCCAGAGTTTCAAACCGGTCGATGCCGCGCAATCCGGGTAAACCCGCCTCGCCGGCCCCGGGAAAACCATCCGCCTGACCGCGACAAGGCGAGGTGCGCCCTACCGACCGCACACCCCATGCCGGCAGTCCTGACGGGCGGCGTGGCGCGCTTGCGGGTGGGGGCCGATCGTGCAACGCTCGGCCGTGCCGGTGAGGATACCGCCGATGTTGTCGCACATTCTCGCAAGGGCCGAAGGGGGCGTGCGGGCGGCGACGCCCGCGAAGGCGAGCGCGCGCTTCTACGAAGCCGCCAGCGCGGCGCTCGACTACGTCTGCTTCGCGTGCAGTGCGCTGCTCGGCGGGGGGGACCGGGCACGGGCGGCCGCGCGGCGGCTGGCATGACGGCCTCGCCCGGCGAAGCGGACGCGATGCGCCGGCAATGGTCGGCGGTCGATTCGTTCTTTGCCGACAGGCTCGCTCCCTCCGACCCCGTGCTCGATGCGGTACTCGCGGCGAATGTCGCCGCCGGCCTGCCGCCGCACGACGTCTCGCCGCTCCAGGGCCGCTTCCTCGAGATTCTCGTGCGCATGACGGGCGCGCGCCGCGTGCTCGAGATCGGCACGCTCGGGGGCTACTCGAGCATATGGATGGCGCGTGCGCTGCCTGCTGACGGGCGGCTCTTCACGCTCGAGGCGGACTCGCGCCATGCCGCGGTGGCACGCGACAACCTTGCACACGCCGGCGTCGCCGAACGGGTCGAGCTGCGCGAGGGTGCGGCGCTTGAACGCTCGCCGTGCTCGTGCGCGAAGGGAGCGAGCCGTTCGACTTCGTGTTCATCGACGCCGACAAGCCGTCGAATCCCGAATACCTCGCCTTCGCGCTCGCGCTCACGCGCGCGGGCAGCGTGATCGTGGGCGATAACGTGGTGCGCGACGGCGCGGTGGCCGATGAGGACAGCGTCGATCCGCGCGTCGCGGGGGTGCGGCGCTTCGCCGACCTGCTCGCCGCCGAGCCGCGGCTGGTCGCGACCGCGCTGCAGACCGTCGGGGCGAAAGGGTGGGATGGGTTCGCCATGGCCCTGGTGGTCGAGCCGGCGGCCTGAACCCTCGATTCAGCCCCGCGTGAGCCCGATTCACCGCGATTCTGGCTGCTGATTCGGCCTCCGAAGGTCGAAATGAGGCCTCGGAACACGAAAAAATATATATATCTCAGATATTTACGTGGCAGCGCAACAAAATTGCAAAAAGCCGGTTGACCGAATCTGAAGCCCTCCATATATGGCCCTCACCGACGCGGTGCTGCCGGCTTCCACCGGCTCCTTCCGCTTCGGTCGCCAACACAGATGGACAGCCGGTCCCCCGGTGTAAATCGGGGATCGATCAACTGTCCGCTTCTGTTTGTTGGATGGCTCTTTGACATCGTTGGTTTTTTGATGAAGGGACATGTGGGCGACGGCGCCCGGTCCGGGGGTTTTAAGGCTCCGGATACCGGTTAACTAAGCCGATTGCCACATCCTTCCAGGCTCCACAGTCTGGTCGTGATGATGCATGTTCATTCGTATCCATTACGTTTGATAGTGCAGGTATCGGCTCCTTGAAGCTCATGCCTCGCTGGTCAGCGATCGTCAGATCGTGCCGGTGAAGTATGTGACACAAACTTGAGAGTTTGATCCTGGCTCAGAACGAACGCTGGCGGCATGCCTAACACATGCAAGTCGAACGATCCCTTCGGGGATAGTGGCGCACGGGTGCGTAACGCGTGGGAACCTGCCCTTAGGTTCGGAATA